>NZ_DAMDQC010000012.1:0-52139 GCF_032082325.1 Pantoea sp. CTOTU50773
TCTACCGCCCCAGCGCAGACATCTGCGTCCGGGGCGTTGTTACAGCAGATGGAGCAGGCAAGCCAGAACCTCAACTACGAATTCGCCTACATCAATGTCTCTCGTCTTGGCATTGAATCTCTGCGCTATCGTCATGCAGTTATCGATAATCGTATCTTTGCCCAACTGTTGCAGATGGATGGGCCGCGTCGTGAAGTGATTCAACGTGGCAATGACATCAGCTACTTCGAGCCTGGACTTGATCCTTTCTCACTACCGGGCAATCACATTATTGATGCGCTGCCTGCATTGATGTTTGCTGATTTCTCCCGCCTTGGTGATGCCTACGATTTTATTCCGGTAGGACGTTCACGTATGGCCGATCAAATGTGCGAAGTGGTGCGCATCGTGTCGCGTGATGGCACGCGCTACAGCTATGTCGTGTGGCTGGATGTTGATACTAAATTGCCGCTACGCATTGATTTGCTGGATCGTGATGGTGAAACGCTGGAGCAGTTCCGTGTCATCAGCTTTGCGGTGGATGAAGGCGTGCGTAATCTGATGCAGGGGCTGGAAAAAGCCAATCTGCCGCCAACGCTGTCATTACCGGCGGGCGATAAAGTGCAGCTCAGCTGGCAGCCAGGCTGGTTGCCAGCGGGTATGACACTGATTTCGCAGAGTCGCCGCGATATGCCAGCCATGAATAAAACCGTAGAATCCCGTCTGTACAGCGATGGCTTATTTAGCTTTGCTATCAACATTACGCCTGCCGATAAAAGCAGTGTGCCGCAGTCATTGCGCACTGGGCGTCGTACGGTGCAGACAGAAGTGCGCGATAATCGTGAAATCACCGTGGTGGGCGAATTACCCCCTGCAACGGCCAAACGTATCGCGGACAGCATAGATTCAGGTGCACAAAAATGATGAGAGAATGGGCCACCGTGGTGGCGTGGGAAAAAGGCATTGCCACGCTGCACTCGGAAGCGAAAACCTCCTGTAACAGCTGTTCAGCCCGCAAAGGCTGCGGCAGCCACGCGCTCAATCAACTTGGGCCGAAAAATGCTCATGTCATGACCATTGCCAGCCCGGAGCCTTTACAGCCCGGACAGCGCATTGAATTGGGTATCCGTGAAAGCAGTCTGCTGGGTTCAGCGCTACTGGTTTACATGACGCCGCTGTTTGGCCTGTTTTTAGTCGCAGGTCTGTTTCAGATGCTGTTCCACAGCGATCTGGCGGCGGCCTGCGGTGCACTGTTAGGCGGCATCGGTGGCTTTATTGTGGCTAAAGGGGTTTCCAGCGTGTTCGGTCATCGGGAAGCCTTTCAGCCGATCATCCTCAGCGTTGCGTTACCGCCCGATGCCATGCGCGTAGAAAATGAAGGTTGATCCCTGCCAGGGCCGCGCAATGCGCGGCTTTTTCATTTAGGCTTACCCGCTGAAATCTGTTGCGATTCCCCACAGTTCCATTCTTTAACGCGCGGCGTTAACAGTGTAATATGCGTCGTCATTAATGAGGCTGACAGGATTCCGGGTAAAGCTCACTTTCCTGAATGTGTCTGTGCTCAAGTTTTCCACTGATTTTTTACGTGAAGATATTCATATAAATGAAGCACATACGAAATTTCTCCATCATCGCACACATCGACCACGGCAAATCAACGCTCTCTGACCGCTTGATTCAGATTTGTGGTGGCCTCAGCGATCGTGAGATGGCGGCGCAGGTTCTGGATTCTATGGATCTGGAGCGCGAGCGCGGCATTACCATCAAAGCGCAAAGCGTCACGCTCGATTACAAAGCGCTGAACGGTGAAACTTACCAGCTCAATTTTATCGATACTCCCGGCCACGTTGACTTCTCCTATGAAGTTTCCCGCTCTTTAGCGGCTTGTGAAGGGGCTTTGCTGGTGGTCGATGCAGGTCAGGGCGTTGAAGCACAGACGCTGGCGAACTGCTACACCGCAATGGAAATGGATCTGGAAGTGGTACCGGTTCTGAACAAAATCGACTTGCCTGCGGCCGATCCTGAGCGCGTGGCGGAAGAGATTGAAGATATCGTCGGTATTGATGCGGCTGATGCCGTGCGCTGTTCGGCGAAAACCGGCGTTGGCGTTCCGGATGTGCTTGAGCGTCTGGTGCGTGATATCCCACCACCGGAAGGTGATCCGGAAGGCCCACTGCAGGCGCTGATCATCGACTCATGGTTCGATAACTACCTGGGCGTTGTGTCACTGATTCGTATCAAGAACGGTACGCTGCGTAAAGGCGACAAAGTGAAGGTGATGAGCACCGGTCAGACCTATAACGCTGATCGCTTAGGCATCTTTACACCGAAACAGGTTGACCGTAATGAACTGAACTGCGGTGAAGTAGGCTGGTTGGTTTGCGCTATCAAAGACATCATGGGCGCGCCAGTCGGTGACACCCTGACGCTGCAACGCAATCCTGCTGAACATGTCCTGCCAGGCTTTAAGAAAGTGAAGCCACAGGTATATGCTGGCCTGTTCCCGATCAGCTCTGATGACTATGAAGCGTTCCGTGATGCGCTGGGCAAACTGAGCCTCAACGATGCCTCACTGTTCTATGAGCCAGAAAGCTCAACGGCGCTGGGCTTCGGCTTCCGCATCGGCTTTCTCGGTCTGCTGCACATGGAGATCATTCAGGAACGTCTGGAGCGTGAATACGATCTCGACCTGATTACTACAGCGCCAACGGTAGTTTATGAAGTCATCACCACCGACGGCCAGACAGTCTATGTTGACAGCCCTTCGAAGCTGCCACCGCTGAACAATATTGAAGAACTGCGCGAACCGATCGCCGAGTGTCATATGCTGCTGCCGCAGGAATTCCTCGGCAACGTCATCACCCTGTGTATTGAGAAACGCGGTGTGCAGACCAACATGGTTTACCACGGTAAACAGGTTGCGCTGACCTATGAAATCCCGATGGCAGAAGTGGTACTCGACTTCTTCGACCGTCTGAAATCAACGTCTCGCGGCTATGCATCGCTGGACTATAACTTTAAACGTTTCCAGGCCTCTGACATGGTGCGTGTCGACGTGATGATTAACTCAGAACGTGTTGATGCGCTGGCGCTGATTACCCACCGTGATAACTCTCAGTATCGTGGCCGCGACCTCGTGGAGAAGATGAAAGATCTGATCCCACGTCAGCAGTTCGATATTGCGATTCAGGCGGCAATCGGCAACCACATTATCGCTCGCTCAACGGTCAAGCAGCTGCGTAAAAACGTCCTGGCGAAATGCTATGGCGGTGACGTGAGCCGTAAGAAGAAACTGTTGCAGAAGCAGAAAGACGGTAAGAAGCGAATGAAGCAGGTCGGCAACGTTGAGCTGCCGCAGGAAGCATTCCTTGCCATTCTGCATGTCGGTAAAGACAGCAAATAAGGAACTTTAATGGCTAATATGTTCGCCCTGATTCTGGTGATCGCCACGCTTATAACGGGTGTTATCTGGTGTATCGATCGCTTTAAGTGGGCTCCGGCGCGTCGTGCTAAGCAGGCAGCTGCACAAGCGCAGGCGGGCAACACATTGGACGGCAAAACGCTGGCCAAAGTGGCGGCTCAGCCAGGCTGGGTAGAAACGGCGGCATCGGTGTTCCCGGTGCTGGCAGTGGTACTGATCGTTCGCTCATTTATTTTTGAGCCGTTCCAGATCCCATCAGGTTCCATGATGCCGACGTTGCTGATTGGTGATTTTATTCTGGTGGAGAAGTTTGCTTACGGAATCAAAGATCCGATTACTCAAACCACGCTGATCCCAACGGGTCATCCGCAGCGTGGTGATGTGGCGGTGTTTAAATACCCGAAAGATCCGAGCGTCGATTACATTAAACGTGTGATCGGTCTGCCGGGCGACAAAGTGGTGTTTGATCCTTACAGTAAAACGCTGACGGTTAACCCGGGTTGTGGCACGGGCAAATGCGATACCGCGTTGCCGATCACCTATACCAACGTGGAGCCAAGCCGCTTCATTCAAACCTTCAGCGGCTTTGATGGCAATGAAACCGGCAACGGCTTCTTTGAAGCACCACAGGGCGAAACCATGAAGGGCGGCCTACGTCTGGGAACACGTAAAGAGACTTTGGGCACGGTGACGCACGATATCCTGTTAGTAAACGAAGCGCAGAGCCAGGCAAGCATGTATTATCAGCAGCCGGGTCAGCCGCAATCCACGTGGATCGTGCCGGAAGGGCAATATTTCATGATGGGTGATAACCGCGATAACAGCGCCGACAGCCGCTACTGGGGCTTTGTGCCTGAGAAGAATCTGGTCGGTAAAGCGGTGGCTATCTGGATGAGCTTTGAGAAACAAGAAGGACAGTGGCCAACGGGCGTGCGCTTAAGTCGCATCGGCGGAATCCACTAAGCATTATGCCCACTGCGGTGGGCAACACGGTTGGCCTCTTTCGGGGGGCCACTGCAAACGAAACAGAACGTGTTGGAACCTCAGCCCTGTTTCGTATGCAGAGTTACAGACGCACAGAATAACTGGAATCGCATGAACCCCATCCTTATTAACAAGCTGCAGCGCAAACTGGGCTACACTTTTACTCATCCGGAACTACTGCAGCAAGCATTGACTCACCGCAGTGCCAGCAGTAAGCACAATGAACGTCTTGAGTTTCTTGGCGATTCCATTCTCAGCTATGTGATTGCCAATGCGCTTTATCACCGCTTCCCACGTGTGGATGAAGGTGACATGAGCCGCATGCGCGCTACGCTGGTGCGGGGCAATACCCTGGCAGAGATGGCGCGTGAGTTTGAACTTGGCGAATGTTTACGTCTTGGACCGGGCGAGTTGAAGAGTGGCGGTTTCCGTCGCGAATCGATTCTTGCTGATACGGTTGAAGCGCTGATTGGCGGTATCTTCCTCGACAGCAACATTCAAACCGTTGAGAAACTGATTCTCGATTGGTACCAAAATCGCCTTGATGAAATCAGCCCGGGTGATAAGCAAAAAGATCCAAAAACGCGTCTGCAGGAGTTTCTGCAAGGGCGTCACCTGCCGCTGCCTTCTTATCTGGTGGTGCAGGTGCGTGGCGAAGCCCACGATCAGGAATTCACCATTCACTGTCAGGTGAGTGGCATGGCAGAACCGGTGGTGGGTGTAGGTTCCAGCCGCCGTAAAGCAGAGCAAGCTGCCGCTGAACAGGCATTAATTAAGCTTGGTCTCGAATAAAATACATAGTCATATCGCAGCGTCGACAGCGACGCTGCTCAAGTCAGGACTCGAATGAGCGAAATCGAAACACACAGCGGCTTTATCGCGATTGTTGGCCGACCTAACGTTGGCAAATCCACCTTACTGAACCAATTACTGGGGCAGAAAGTGTCGATCACCTCGCGTAAACCGCAAACCACGCGTCACCGCATCATGGGTATTCACACTGAAGGCGCTTATCAGGCGATCTACGTGGATACTCCCGGGCTGCACATGGAAGAGAAGCGGGCGATTAACCGCCTGATGAACCGTGCTGCCAGCAGCTCAATTGGTGATGTGGAGCTGGTGATTTTTGTTGTTGAGGGCACCCGCTGGACGCCGGACGACGAAATGGTCTTGAACAAGCTGCGCGACGGCAAAGTACCGGTGGTGCTGGCGGTTAACAAGGTCGATAACATTCAGGATAAAACCATTCTGCTGCCACACCTGCAGTTCCTGAGCCAGCAGATGAACTTCCTTGAGATTGTACCGATCTCGGCGGAAAGCGGTAAGAACGTTGATGCCATTGCCGCTATCGCGCGTAAATGCCTGCCGAAATCTGACCATCACTTCCCGGAAGATTACATCACCGATCGTTCACAGCGCTTTATGGCGTCTGAGATCATCCGTGAAAAACTGATGCGCTTCCTCGGTGCGGAACTGCCTTACTCAGTGACCGTGGAAATCGAACAATTCGTCTCTAACGATCGTGGTGGCTATGACATCAACGGTCTGATCCTCGTCGAGCGCGAAGGGCAGAAGAAGATGGTGATTGGCAACAAAGGCGCCAAGATTAAAACCATCGGTATTGAAGCGCGTAAAGACATGGAAGAGATGTTTGAAGCCAAAGTGCATCTCGAACTGTGGGTTAAAGTGAAATCGGGTTGGGCGGATGACGAACGTGCACTGCGCAGCCTGGGCTATACAGACGAATAATTGATGGAAGGCTGGCAACGCGCCTTTGTGCTGCATAGTCGCCCTTACAGCGAAACCAGCCTCCTGCTCGATCTGTTCAGCGAAAGCGAAGGGCGCGTCCGCGTCCTCGCCAAAGGCGCACGCTCGCGCCGTTCGCAACTCAAAGGTGCACTCCAACCCTTCACGCCGCTGCTGGTGCGCTGGGGTGGACGTGGCGAAGTTAAAACGCTGCGCAGTGCCGAAGCGGTGTCGCTGGCCTTACCGCTCAGTGGCATCACTCTCTACTGCGGGTTGTACGTTAACGAACTGCTGTCTCGCGTGCTTGAGCAGGAAATTCCTTTCTCCGACCTCTTCTTTGACTATCTCAATTGCATCCAGATGCTGGCCGCAGGCAGTGGCACGCCTGAACCGGCGCTGCGTCGCTTTGAACTGGCGCTGCTGGGCCACCTGGGTTACGGCGTGGATTTCCTGCACTGTGCGGGCAGTGGTGAAGAGATCGATGACGGCATGACGTACAGTTATCGTGAAGAGAAGGGGTTTATCGCCAGCCTGGTGGTGAACCAACGCAGTTTTACCGGTCGCCAGTTGCGTGCGCTGTGGGAACGCGAGTTTCCCGATGCCGACAGCCTGCGTGCTGCCAAGCGCTTCACGCGTATGGCGCTCAAGCCTTATCTGGGCGGTAAACCGCTGAAGAGCCAGGAACTGTTTCGCCAGTTTGTGCCCAAAAAGAAGCCCGATGTGGCAAACGACTAGCGCTGGTCGTACCGCCTGATATGCTCAGCACGGTACACTGCAAACACACTGAACCTATTTAAGGATTGTCATGGCTGAGTTGCTGTTAGGGGTCAACATTGACCACATCGCCACCGTACGTAACGCACGTGGCACGAATTATCCCGATCCAGTCCAGGCGGCGTTTGTTTCTGAACAGGCGGGCGCAGATGGCATCACTGTGCACCTGCGTGAAGATCGTCGTCATATCACCGATCGCGATGTGCGTATTCTGCGCGACACCATCCAGACACGTATGAATCTGGAGATGGCGGTGACCGATGAGATGATCGACATTGCCTGTGATATCAAGCCGCACTTCGTGTGTCTGGTGCCGGAAAAGCGCCAGGAAGTGACCACTGAAGGCGGATTAGATGTGGCGGGTCAGCAGGACAAAATCAATGCTGCGGTTCGCCTGCTGAGCGAAGCGGGTATTCTGGTGTCGCTGTTCATCGATGCCGACCACCGCCAGATTGAAGCGGCCGTTGCCAGCGGCGCGCCTTACATTGAGATCCACACTGGCGCCTATGCGGAAGCACCGGAAGGGCTGGAGCGTGAAGCCGAATTATCGCGTATTCGCAAAGCAGCCACATTTGCAGCCAGCCTCGGTTTGAAGGTTAACGCCGGTCACGGTCTGACGTATCACAACGTGCAACCCATCGCTGAACTGCCGGAGATGCATGAGCTAAACATTGGTCACGCCATCATTGGCCGTGCGCTGTTCAGTGGCCTGGCGGATGCGGTGTCAGAGATGAAGCAGCTGATGCGGGAAGCGCGTCGTTGATGGCGATTCTCGGACTCGGCAGCGACATCGTTGAAATCGAACGTATTGCCGGTGTGATTGAGCGATCCGGCGATCGTCTGGCGCGTCGCGTCTTGAGCGAAGCCGAGTGGCAGCAATATCAGGCGCACCAGCAACCGGTGCGCTTTCTTGCCAAACGTTTTGCGGTGAAAGAAGCGGCGGCCAAAGCCTTTGGTACAGGCATTCGCGGTGGTCTGGCCTTTAATCAATTCGAAGTGTACAACGACGCGCTTGGCAAACCGGGCTTACGCTTTTTCGAACAGGCAAAAGTGATTGCCAGCCAGTTGGGCGTGAAACATGTGCATGTCACGCTGGCCGATGAGCGCCACTACGCCTGCGCAACGGTGATCATCGAAGACTAAGGGTGCAACACGACAAATTTCTCCCACAGCGCCTCACGGGTTTCCGGGTGCTGTGGGTCAGAAATGATGGTGTTATCAATCGGGCAGACGCTTTGGCAGGTCGGCACATCATAATGGCCCACGCATTCGGTGCAGCGGTCGACATCAATCTCATAGATCGCCTCACCTAAACTGATGGCCTGGTTCGGGCATTCAGGTTCGCACATATCGCAATTGATGCATTTCGCCGTAATGAGTAAAGCCATGATCGCCGTTAGCCTGAGAAAGAAGGCGCGCACCTTATCATAAAACCGGCTTATAAGGTCGCATGGTTTATTGCGCGGGATCAAACAAAGCGAGGATTGCGTCACTCAAGCAAAATTCATCAAAGGTTAGATAGGAATTAGGAGTACTCCGAGTTATCATTTTGTGCGGTAATTATCCGCATAAATGTTTGTCGTAAGCACCATGATAAAAATTAACTCGTTGAAAGAAATGTTTTTAAAGCAGCAATGCATTCAGTGTGGAGTTGCGCGAGGGTGGCTGGCGCGTAGGATGTCTGATGATGCCTCTTTATGCGATGAGTGCCTGCATAACTTGCGGCATGCGAGCCGCCAGGCCTGTCGTCACGATTCTGCTTCGCAAAGTAAAAAGGCCGAATAACGGCCTTATTCGCATTACACCAGTTTTTTGACCAGTTCTTCACTGTGCCTTATGTGTCCTGAAGCGCGTTCAGGATCGTTTTGTACCAACGCCATAAACAGCAGGTCGGTCAACGCCAGTTGTGCACCGGTGGATGAGATTGCGGCACTGCGCGTGCTTTGCTCCTCGGCAACGGTGTACAAGCATATGGAAGCGCACTGTTGCAGCGAGTTGGGGGTAAAGCCGGTAAACGCCAGCACGTCGACCCCCAGCTGCGCGGCTTCCTGTGCCGCAAGGTTAATCTCACGCCGCTCGCCGGTATAGGAAATCGCCAGCAGCACATCCCCCGGTGCCATCGCCTGCACGCTCGCCAGTAAAGCATGCATATCCTGCTCGGCTACCGCGTTGATGCCAATCTTCATCAGCTTCCATGAGAAATCTTTCGCCACTAACCCCGACGCACCGATGCCCACTAACAAAATGCGGTTGGCGTTTTTCAGCAATTGCAGGGTTTGCAGCAATTTCTCTTCGCTGTTGATATCCAGCGTGGCGCGGATAGCGGAAATCTTCTCAGTCAGTAATTTTTCGCCGACCACTTTGAGGGGATCGTCGCTAAGAATATGATTGTGCACGGTGATGGCGTCGCGATCCGCCAGCGACTCACTCAGTGCCAGTTTCAGCGCAGGGAATCCCTTATAGCCCAATTTTTGGGCAAACTTCACCACGCTCGACTGGCTGACGCCCGATTCCTCAGCCAGTTTTTGTGAACTCAGATGCCGTGCCCGATCCGGCTGCGACAGCAAAAAATCCGCCAGCCGACGCTCATTTAGCGCCAGTCGAGGGTAGAGCTGGCGAATTCGCAGCAATGAACTCATGTTCGATCCTTAATCCATCTAATCCCGCTTGAGCTTAGTCTCTTTTCGCACCATCAGGTTTTAATGACAGCACGCCGACACAAAGAATAAACTATTCAGCTGGCATTGTGGCCATTGGAATTAAAAATGACTGCTTTCGCCCCCGCCGTTGAAGCTGGCTACACTGTAGGGCAAGCCGTAGAAAGGAAAGATAAGGAGAGGAGTTTGACAAAGGGTACGCAACGCCGCGTGGTGTTTTTCGATCTGGATGGCACGCTGCATCTGCATGACATGTTTGGCACCTTTATGCGTTATCTGCTGCGACGCCAGCCGATCAACCTGTTGCTGGTGGTGCCGCTGTTGCCGGTAATTGGCCTGGGAATGCTGTTTAAAGGACGCGCCGCACGCTGGCCGATGAGCTTGCTGCTGTGGGCCATTACCTTCGGCCACAGTGAGCAATGCCTGCGTCAGCGTGAAGCGGAGTTCGCGACATGGTTCCGTCAGCGTGTTACCGCCTTTCCGGTGGTGCAACAACGTCTGACCGATTATCTCAGCAGCGATGATGCGGATGTGTGGCTGATCACTGGTTCACCACAATCACTGGTGGAGCAGGTCTATTTCGATTCGGCCTTTCTGCCGCGCGTACAGCTGATTGCCAGTCAGATGCAACCCGGTTTAGGGGGGCGCGTGCTGGCCATGCGTTGCCTCGGGCATGAGAAGGTCGCTCAACTCGAAGAGAAGATTGGTACACCATTGCAACTCTACAGCGGTTACAGCGACAGTAAACAGGATAACCCGCTGCTGTTCTTCTGCCAGCATCGCTGGCGGGTGACACCTCGCGGTGAGCTGCAACAGCTGGAGTGAATCATGCGGCGATTCCGTCTATAATGCGCCGCCTTTAAATCCGCAGGAGCTGCCCGGTGAACCCACAAACAGATGAATATTGGATGCGCCATGCGCTGGAGCTGGCGCGTCGCGCGTGGGAACAGGGCGAAGTGCCGGTGGGCGCGGTATTAGTGCAGGGTGATAAAGTGATTGGCGAAGGCTGGAATCGACCGATTGGTCAGTGCGACCCGACCGCGCATGCCGAAATCATGGCGCTGCGGCAGGGCGGCAAAATCCTCGAAAACTATCGCCTGCTTGATACCACGTTGTATGTGACGCTGGAACCCTGCGTGATGTGCGCCGGTGCGATGGTGCACAGTCGCATTACGCGGCTTGTATATGGCGCAAAGGATGAGAAAACGGGCGCAGCGGGCTCGCTCATGGACGTGATTGGTCATCCAGGTATGAATCATCAGATTCAGATTGATTGCGGTGTGCTGGCAGAAGAGTGTGCCGGAATGTTGAGTGACTTCTTCCGCATGCGCCGTGAGCAAAAGAAAGCGCTGCGCCAGGCGCAGCGCGAAGGTTAGTTCATCGCAATCTTAGGTTCGACCGCCGGGTAACCGGCGCCCAATTCCGCTTCCAGCGCCGACTGCTGAGCGATGCGCTTCTCCTGCTCCTGCAGATATCCCACCAGACTGATCTGATACTTACGGATGTTCTCGACATAGTTGTAAGCTTCATGGCCGCGCGCGTAACCGTAGGAGGTTTGCGCGTAATAACGCTTCTGGCTCAGCATCGGCAGACGCTGTTTGACATCGGCCCAGCTATCAGGATTACCGCCTTGTTTGGCCGTCAGCTTGCGGGCATCCAGCATGTGCGCATAGCCCATGTTATACGCCGCCAATGCAAACCAGATGCGCTCATCATCAGGGATGGTGTCCGGCACCTTCTCCATCATACGTTGCAGGTATTCGCTGCCGCCACGGATGCTCTGCTCAGGATCAAGGCGATCGTTGACGTCGAGGCTGTCAGCGGTGTTACGCGTCAACATCATCATGCCGCGCACGCCGGTCGGTGAGGTCGCCTGCGGATTCCAGTGCGACTCCTGATAAGAGATGGCTGCCAGCAGACGCCAGTCCATGCTCGCCGCGTATTTCTCAAACAGCGGTTTGATATCCGGCAACGTGTTATCAATCGCGCGCAGGAAGGTGCGGGTATCCACGTAATCAAAAGTGCCAACGTGACCGAGATACTTCTCTTCGAGGCGCGCCATTGTGCCTTCTTCGCCCATCTGGCTGTAGAAGTCGAGCATTGCCGCATTCAGACTGTCATCATCACTGCGTGGCAGATACCAGGTGACCGGTTCTTCATCGGTGATGTCGAATGCTACGGCCAGCTGCGGATGGATGCGCTGCAATAAGCCGATGGTGACCGAATCGCCCACGGTGTAATCCAGCTTGCCGTCGGCGACGGCTTCCAGTAGCGCTTTCTGTCCCTGATCGGTAGAAATCGCCCAATCGAGATCGGGATAGCTGTCAGCTTTTGCGGAACGTAAAGTTGACAGATATGCCGAACCGGACTGCACAATCAGGCGGCCTTTCAAATCGCCGAGATTCTTCGGCCGTGGCTTATCAATGCGGTACACCAACTGCTGCGAAACAGAGTAGTAGCTCGGTCCACTTTGATAGTGGGCAAGGCGTTCACCGTTGTAGATCAGCCCAGCTGCGAGCAAATCCGCCTTACCATCATCCAGATCGTCAAACAGATCGCCGAGGTTCGGACGCACCGTAACCTCAAGTTTGACGCCAAGATAATCGGCGAAGCGTTTCGCCAGCTCGTAATCCATACCGGCTGGTGCATTATTGATGGTGTAGTAAGTCAGCGGGGAGTTGACGGTACTGATGCGCAGCACTCCACGTGATTTAATCTGTGATAACGCGTCTTTTCCGCCCCCGTACCAGGGGATGGAAGGCCACAGTGCCAGCGCAAGCAGCACGGTGATCAGACCGATAAACAGATAGTTTATTTTCAGGCGTTTCAAATAGTTGTCTCGTAATGGCTCACAGGCCTCTGTCTTTTAAAGGCAGTATTTGTGTTGTTTTTACTCCCAGAGCGAGGGGCATTTTGCGCAACAAAGTGCAGCAGGGCAACTTATATAGCAAGAATTGTGCAAAATTCAGCCAAATGCTGAGTGCCAGATTTTATGCGCAAACGGTTTCGTAACCCGTGCTGTTTCTCTATAATACCGCCCGTTTTCCCCTGTTGCGCCCAATGAAGCGTCGCCCGGCGCTTCGAAGACGAGAGATCTTTGATGATGGAAATTCTGCGTGGTTCGCCCGCTCTGTCGGCATTTCGTGTAAACAAACTGCTGACCCGCTTTCAGGACGCTCACCTGCCAGTGAGTGATATTTACGCCGAGTACGTCCATTTTGCCGATGTCAGTGCACCGCTCAGTGCGGATGAACATGCCCGCCTGCAACGTCTGCTGAAATACGGTCCTTCTCTCGCCGAGCACGCGCCACAAGGGCGTCTGTTACTGGTGACGCCGCGTCCCGGCACCATTTCTCCGTGGTCATCAAAAGCCACCGATATCGCGCACAACTGCGATCTGCCCCAGGTTATCCGCCTCGAACGCGGTATGGCTTTCTATGTGCAGGCGCCGCAGCTGACGGAAGCGCAATGGCAACAGTTGGCTAGCCTGCTGCATGACCGCATGATGGAGACCGTGTTCGGTGACCTGAATGATGCGCAGCAGTTGTTCGCACACCATGAACCACAGCCGCTGAAAAGCGTTGATGTGCTGGGTGCCGGTCGCATTGCACTGGAACAGGCCAACACCACGCTGGGCCTGGCACTGGCCGATGACGAAATCGACTATTTGCTGAATGCCTTCACCAAACTGGGCCGCAATCCGAACGACATCGAGCTCTATATGTTTGCTCAGGCAAACTCAGAGCACTGCCGTCATAAAATCTTCAACGCCGACTGGATTATCGACGGTGAAAAACAGCCGAAGTCGCTGTTTAAAATGATCAAAAACACCTTTGAACACAATCCTGAGCACGTTCTGTCTGCTTATAAAGACAACGCCGCGGTGATGGAAGGTTCAAAAGTGGGCCGCTTCTACGCCGATGCGCAGAAGGGCGAATACACCTTCCATCAGGAAGAGGCGCATATCCTGCTGAAGGTGGAAACCCATAACCACCCGACCGCGATTTCCCCGTGGCCAGGTGCTGCGACCGGTTCCGGTGGTGAAATCCGTGATGAAGGCGCAACGGGACGTGGCGCGAAGCCGAAAGCAGGCCTGGTCGGTTTCTCCGTTTCCAACCTGCGTATTCCGGGTTTTGAACAGCCGTGGGAAGAAGATTTTGGTAAGCCGGAGCGTATTGTTACCGCGCTGGATATCATGACTGAAGGCCCACTGGGCGGCGCAGCGTTCAACAACGAATTTGGCCGTCCTGCATTGAACGGATACTTCCGTACTTATGAAGAGCGCGTGAACAGCCATAATGGCTCAGAACTGCGTGGCTACCATAAGCCGATCATGCTGGCGGGCGGTATTGGTAACATCCGAGCTGACCACGTGCAGAAGGGTGAGATCGTCGTCGGCGCGAAACTGATCGTGCTCGGCGGGCCCGCGATGAACATTGGCCTCGGCGGCGGAGCAGCCTCTTCAATGGCCTCTGGTCAGTCTGATGCGGATCTGGATTTTGCATCTGTCCAGCGTGACAACCCGGAAATGGAGCGTCGCTGCCAGGAAGTGATCGACCGTTGCTGGCAGCTGGGCGAAGCCAACCCGATTCTGTTCATCCACGACGTCGGTGCTGGCGGTCTGTCTAACGCGATGCCAGAGCTGGTGAGTGATGGTGGCCGTGGCGGCAACTTCAACCTGCGTGACATCCTCAACGATGAGCCAGGCATGAGCCCGCTGGAAGTGTGGTGTAACGAATCCCAGGAACGTTATGTACTGGCGGTGGCACCGGCTCAACTGGCGCTGTTTGACGAGCTGTGTAAGCGTGAGCGTGCACCTTATGCGGTGATCGGTGAAGCCACCGAAGAGCTGCACCTGAACCTGGCGGATAGCCACTTCGATAACAACCCTATCGACATGCCGCTGGACGTGCTGTTGGGCAAAACGCCGAAGATGACGCGTGATGTTGCCACTCAGCAGGCCAAAGGCGATGCGCTGGTGCGTGACGGCATTACCGTGGCAGATGCCGTTAATCGCGTACTGCATCTGCCAACTGTTGCAGAGAAAACCTTCCTGATTACCATCGGTGACCGTTCGGTAACCGGTATGGTGGCGCGTGACCAGATGGTCGGCCCATGGCAGATCCCGGTAGCGAACTGTGCAGTGACCACCGCCAGCCTGGATAGCTATCACGGCGAAGCCTTCTCACTGGGCGAACGTGCTCCAGTCGCCTTGCTGGACTTCGCTGCCTCAGGCCGTTTAGCGGTCGGTGAAGCGCTGACCAACCTGGCAGCCACCTCGATTGGTTCCCTGCAGCGCGTGAAGCTCTCTGCAAACTGGATGGCCGCAGCAGGTCACCCAGGCGAAGATGCCGGTTTGTATGCCGCAGTGAAAGCGGTTGGTGAAGAACTCTGTCCGGCGCTGGGCATCACGATTCCAGTGGGCAAAGACTCGATGTCGATGAAAACCCGCTGGCAGCAGGGCACCGAAGAGCGTGAGATGACCTCGCCGCTGTCGCTGGTGATCACCGCCTTTGCGCGTGTAGAAGATGTGCGTCGCACTGTAACGCCTCAACTGCAAGCTGACCAGGATAACCTGCTGTTGCTGATTGATTTGGGCAACGGCGCAAACACCCTGGGTGCTACCGCGCTGTCACAGGTTTATCGTCAGTTAGGCGACAAACCCGCCGACGTACGTGATGCATCGCAACTGGCGGGCTTCTTCAACGCCATTCAGGCGCTGGTGGCCGAGCAGAAGCTGCTGGCTTACCATGACCGTTCTGATGGCGGCCTGCTGGTAACACTGGCAGAAATGGCTTTCACCGGTCACTGCGGTATCGAAGCCGATATCGCCGCGCTGGGTAACGATGCGCTGGCAGCACTGTTCACCGAAGAGTTGGGTGCAGTGATCCAGATTAATGCCGCAGATCGTGCAGCCGTTGAGAAAGTGTTTGCCGACCATGGTCTGAGCAGCAATGTGCATGTGATTGGTCAGGCGCTGCCGGGCGATCGCTTTGTCATCCGCTCTGGCGACAGCGCGGTGTACAGCGAAAGCCGTACCACGCTGCGTACCTGGTGGGCAGAGACCACCTGGCAGATGCAGCGTCTGCGTGACAACCCTGCCTGTGCCGATCAGGAGCACGAAGCGAAGAAAGACGACAACGATCCTGGCCTGAACGTTCATCTGACCTTCAAGCCAGAGGAAGATGTTGCTGCGCCGATGATCGCCACAGGCGCGCGTCCTCGTGTTGCCGTTCTGCGTGAGCAGGGCGTGAACTCCCACGTTGAGATGGCCGCTGCCTTCCACCGTGCTGGCTTCACCGCTGTCGATGTGCACATGAGTGACCTGCTGGCGGGCCGTCGTGGTCTGGAAGAGTTCCAGGCGCTGGTCGCGTGTGGTGGCTTCTCTTACGGTGACGTATTGGGTGCCGGTGAAGGTTGGGCGAAGTCGATTCTGTTCAACGGCCGTGTGCGTGATGAGTTCGAAAACTTCTTCCACCGTCCGCAGACCCTGGCGCTGGGCGTCTGTAACGGCTGCCAGATGATGTCGAATCTGCGTGAGCTGATTCCGGGCAGCGAACTGTGGCCACGCTTTGTACGTAACCAGTCAGAGCGGTTTGAAGCCCGTTTCAGCTTGGTTGAAGTGGCTGCGAGCCCATCGTTGCTGCTGGACGGCATGGCCGGTTCTCATATGCCAATCGCCGTGTCGCACGGTGAAGGCTTCGTGGAAGTGCGTGACGGTGCGCATCTGGCTCAGCTGGAAAGCAAAGGTCTGGTGGCGCTGCGCTTCGTGGACAACTTCGGTAAAGTGACCGAAAATTACCCTGCCAACCCGAACGGCTCGCCGAACGGTATCACTGCAGTCACCAACGAAAGCGGTCGTGTCACCATTATGATGCCGCACCCAGAGCGTGTGTTCCGCACCGTGAGCAACTCCTGGCACCCAGCAGAGTGGGGCGAAGACAGCCCGTGGATGCGTATCTTCCGCAACGCACGCAAGCAGCTGGGCTAATTTAGCCGACTGCATCAGAGGCCGCCGCAAGGCGGCCTTTCTTTTAGCCAGCTGGTCCAGACTCACTCACTCACTCACTCACTCACTCACTCACTCACTCAATCCATTACGCCATGACCTACTTGGCTGGCTCGCAAAATTGTCGGAAATTAGCGACAAACACGATATTGATGTGTCGCTAAATGGTGACATTTAAATTATTGATTTATATTGGATCAATTTTTCATCCTCTAACTCGTTGCTGATCAGCGACACTTTCGCCAGACCAGCCGGTCCGCTTTTTCATAAAAAAACTGCGTCACACCTCGCATTACTCTGATAATCAATGCTATTTCATTTCTGGCACGATAGTTGCTATACTCACTGCGTTGCTCATTCTCCTGTCTATGATTGCCCCGCACTGCGGTTGAGCTCATAAAATTCGAATGACGCACCAAACGGAGCCTGCCGTCCACCCAACCGATAATCGCTTGCTTTGCAACGTTATCAAGCATCGGACGCAACGTTGAGTTAGGCTCCACCTATTTTGCAAGCGATGCTGCGGCGTCGCTCTCACGGCAGCCCAAAAGGGCTGCCGTTTTCCTTTCGGTACTTTCTTCCCTATTGATACTTCGTTAGCATGCCAGCAGCTCACATTAAAGGATGCGCGGTAGTGAAGAGATGGCGTCTGTTTCCCCGATCCCTGCGGCAGTTAGTCTTGATGGCTTTTTTACTGGTCCTGTTGCCATTGCTGGTGCTGGCGTGGCAAGCCTGGGAAAGTTTGTCTGCGCTCAGTAATCAGGCCGCAGATACCAATCGCAATACCTTCACCGACGTACGCCGCAGCGAAGCGATGGCGCGCACGGCGCTCGAGCTGGAGCGCAGTTATCGTCAATATTGCGTGTTAGGGGATGCCACCTTGCAAAAGCTTTATCAGACGCAGTGGACGCGGTACGGTCAGATGCTCACCAGCCATGCGGATAGCCTGCCGGATCTTCCTTCCTTCAAAGCGTTGCAGGAAACCTTGCCGCAGCTCGCCAGCGTGCAGTGCGACAACGGTAACCCAGTGGCAAAAGCCGCAACGGCCCTCGAACATTTTTCTGATGCCAATGCGCAAATGGTGCAGGCGACGCGTGAAGTGGTATTTTCGCGTGGCTTGCAGCTTCAGCGCGAAATCGCCGATCGCGGCCAGTTTTTCGGCTGGCAGGCGCTGATTCTGTTTCTGATCAGTCTGGCACTGGTGCTGCTGTTTACCGGCATGATCATCGGCCCGGTTAAACGCGTTGAACGGATGATTAACCGACTGGGGCAAGGCAAAGCGCTGGGTGACAGCGTGAGTTTTCGCGGTCCGCGTGAAATCCGCTCACTCGGTCAGCGCATCGTGTGGCTGAGCGAGCGCCTAAGTTGGCTGGAAGAGCAGCGACATGAGTTTCTGCGTCATCTCTCGCACGAACTGAAAACCCCGCTTGCCAGCTTGCGTGAAGGCACGGAATTATTGGCCGATCAGGTGGCTGGGCCGCTCAATGCGGAACAGCAAGAAGTGGTCGCGATTCTTGATACCAGCAGCCGCCATTTGCAGCGTCTCATCGAACAACTTTTGGATTACAACCGCAAACTGGCGGATGGCCCCATGGCGCTGGAGCCGGTAGCAATCAATGACATCGTTGATGCGGTCGTTAAAATCCATTCATTGCCCGCCGGTGCACGTCAGATCACCACCCATGTTGATCTTCAGGTGGCGCACTGTCTGGCAGAGGCATCATTGCTGCAAAGGGTCATCGATAACCTCTATTCGAACGCCGTGAACTACGGCAGCGAATCCGGTAACATCTGGCTGCAGAGCCAACAGAAAGGCAACCAGGTGTGGATTGAGGTGGCGAACACCGGCACACCGATTCCGGCTGAAGAGCAGGCGATGATTTTTGAGCCCTTTTTTCAGGGCAGCCAGCAGCGCAAAGGGCCAGTTAAAGGCAGCGGCCTGGGGTTAAGCATCGCGAAAGATTGCCTGCGCAGGATGCAGGGCGATTTGCAATTGGTAACGCGCAAGGATGCGGATGTCTGTTTTCGAATCATTTTGACGACCAGCGCCGGGAATGCCTGATTAATGAAACACACTCTGATTAAACTTTTTAGCTGCGCGTTGGTGGCATTTGGCTTGAGTGCCTGCCAGACACCGTCCACGGGCAGCGCGTTACACGATGGCACCAATCTTCCTGAGCCAGAAGTGCGGCTGCCTGATTATCTGGCGACCGATTGTCAAAACGTGTGGAAGATTGAAACGCCAACAGCCATGAGCAACCCCCTCTACTGGCAGCGTGCTATCGACTGTGGTGAGCGTTTATCCCCAGCGGAAGCGCGGGCTGAGGCACGGCGCTGGCCAGTACAAGGCTGGTCGCGTGCTTTTAAACAAGGCATTCTGCTGGCAAATGGCAATGTGACGCCCTTTGAGCGCCGTCAGTTCGTCGATACGCTAGACGGCTACAGCGCTTCCTATCCAGCCTCCGTGCGTCCGTTATTAATGTTGTGGCGTAGTAATCAGGCGGCGCAGCTGGCGTTAAGCGGTGAACGCAGCCGCTATGCTGCACTCCAGCAAAGCCACGATACTGAGCTGGATAGCCTGCGCCAGCAGCAAACCAAACTGCGTCAATCACTGGAGGAGACTCAGCGTAAGCTTGAGCGCTTAACTGACATCGAACGCCAGCTGTCGTCCCGTAAACCGGCGGACAGCAGCGATACATCGCACGGTGCCAGTGATGCACAAAGTGAGGATCAGTGACCATGAAACAGTCTGCACGTTTACTGCTGGTGGATGACGATCCCGGCCTGCTTAAACTGCTTGGCATGCGCTTAAGCAGTGAAGGCTATCAGGTGACCACCGCCGCAAGTGGTCCGGATGCGCTGCGCCAGTTGCAGAAAGAGAAAGTTGATCTGGTGATCAGCGATCTGCGTATGGATGAAATGGACGGACTGACGTTATTTGGCGAAATCCAGAAACGCCATGCGGGTTTGCCGGTGATCATTCTTACGGCGCACGGCTCGATCCCCGAAGCGGTTTCTGCCACGCAGCAGGGCGTATTCAGTTTCCTGACGAAACCGGTGGATCGTGACGCGCTGTATAAAGCCATTGATGAAGCGTTAGCACAGCGCGCGCCCGTCAGTGATGATACCTGGCGTGAAGCGGTAGTGACGCGCAATCCACTGATGCTGCGTTTGCTGGATCAAGCGCACATGGTGGCGCAATCCGACGTCAGCGTGTTAATCAATGGCCAGAGCGGTACCGGTAAAGAGGTGCTGGCGCAGGCGATTCACGCCGCCAGCCCGCGTGCAAACAAGCCGTTTATTGCCATTAACTGTGGTGCGCTACCGGAGCAACTGCTGGAGTCTGAGCTGTTTGGTCACGCCAAAGGGGCTTTCACCGGTGCCGTGAGTGCGCGTGAAGGGCTGTTTCAGGCGGCGGAGGGGGGCACGCTGTTTCTTGATGAAATTGGTGATATGCCACAGGCGTTGCAGGTCAAACTATTGCGCGTCTTGCAGGAGCGAAAAGTGCGTCCGCTGGGCAGTAATCGGGATGTCGATATCAACGTGCGCATCATCTCGGCCACCCATCGCGATCTGCCCAAAGCGATGGAGAAAAAGAGTTTCCGCGAGGATCTCTACTATCGCCTCAATGTGGTGAATCTGAAGATTCCCGCACTACATGAACGTGCAGAGGATATTCCGCTGTTGGCGAACCATCTCTTGCGCCAATCGGCCGAACGCCATAAACCCTTCGTGCGCAGCTTCTCTGTGGATGCGATGAAACGTTTAGTGGGGGCCAGTTGGCCTGGCAACGTGCGGCAGCTGGTCAACGTGATTGAGCAGTGTGTCGCGCTGAGCACGTCACCCGTGATCGGGGATGCGCTGGTTGAACAGGCGTTAGCGGGTGAAAATACGGCGCTGCCGACTTTTGTTGAGGCACGTAATCAATTTGAGCTCAACTATCTGCGCAAATTGCTGCAAATGACCAAAGGAAATGTCACTAACGCTGCGCGTCTGGCTGGACGTAACCGTACAGAATTCTATAAGCTGCTGTCACGCCATGAGCTGGACGCCAGTGAATTTAAAGAGTAGCTTGCTGCGGCATATTGATTCATCCATTGACTACCCCAAATAATTTGAGTTGCAGTCAGACGGCAAACGAAAGCATCCCGATGAGCTTACTTCTTCAAGCGATTTGGGGAAAAGAGAGCCGCCAACCCCTCTGCAACTTGAAGCAGGACGGGTATATACTACTTGTTATCCGTCCATCATGGAGGGAGTGAAAAAAGGATCTGTCATGAAAAAGATCGATGCAATTATTAAACCATTCAAACTCGATGATGTGCGCGAAGCGTTGGCTGAAGTGGGCATCACCGGGATGACGGTCAGTGAAGTGAAGGGCTTTGGTCGCCAGAAAGGCCACACTGAGCTGTATCGTGGCGCGGAGTACATGGTCGATTTTCTGCCAAAAGTGAAAATCGAAATGGTGGTCGGTGATGACATCGTCGATACCTGCGTTGAAGCCATTATGAATACCGCGCAGACCGGCAAAATTGGCGACGGCAAAATCTTTGTGTTCGACGTGGCGCGCGTGGTGCGAATCCGTACCGGTGAAGAGGACGAAGAGGCGATCTAAGCCACTTCGTTAGCCTGTTAAAAAGCCTGCATGATGCAGGCTTTTTTATTTACAGCACTTTGTGCGGGCCAAAAACTTCATAATGGATACGATCGGCACTGATACCGGCATCGACCAGCTGCCGCGCGACAAACTGCATAAATGGCAGAGGGCCGCAGAGCCAGAACTGGCGGTCGGCCTGATTCAATTGGCTGGAGATGCCTGCGAGGTCCATGAATCCCTGCGCATCAAAACGGCCACTGTCCACGCTTTCCGGCTCGCGATACCAGATATGGCTGGTGAAATGTGGCAGGCGAGCACCTGTGGCTTGCACTTCATCCGCGAAAGCATGCTGTGCACCACATTCGGCCGCATGTAGCCAGTTAACCGCGCCCGCATACTGCTGCTCAGCCAGGCTGGCTAACATTGCCAGCATCGGAGTTTGACCCACACCGGCAGAAATCAGCGTGATCGGCGCGGTTCCCTTTGTTTGCAAATAGAAATCACCCGCCGGTGCAGCACATTGCACAATATCACCGACCTTCGCATGGGTGTGCAGCCAACCGGAAACGCTGCCGTGTTCCTCGCGCTTCACTGCGATACGATAGGATTTACCGTTAGGTAGATGGGTGAGTGAATACTGGCGATGCTGGATATTTTCGCTTCCTTCAGGTCGCAGACTAACAGCCAGATATTGTCCGGGCAGGAAATCGGCGACGGGCTGACCATCGTTAGGTACCAGCTCAAAACTTTTAATTACTGAGCTTTCAGTGTTGATGGTGCGAATACGGAAGTCACGCGCGCCACGCCAGCCGCCGACTTTCTCTTCTGAGGCGCAATAAATCGCCTCTTCACGCTGGATAAACACATCCGCCAGCACCCCGTAAGCTTTGCCCCACGCCTGTAAGACGTCATCGCCGGGATTGAGTAACTCTTCGATGGTGGCCAGCAACGTTTCACCGACTACCGCATATTGCGCGGGCTGAATATTCAGGCTGGTGTGCTTCTGTGCAATTTTCTCTACCGCCGGCAGCAGCACCGCCAGGTTCTCCAGGTTGCTGCCGTACGCGACAATGGCATTAAACAGCGCCTCACGCTGATTGCCACTGCGCTGATTAATCATGTTGAAGACGTTTTTCAGTTCCGGATGTGCCGTTAACAAACGTTGGTAGAAGTGGCCAGTGAGTTGCGGGCCAAGCTGAGCAATAGCGGGCAGGGAAGACTTTACGGTAGCGATAGTTTGCGCATCAAGCATGGTGAATGCCTCACAGTGAATTTAAACATGTATTTTAAATACATCTTATGATCGTTCATCTAGCCTGTAAATCCCCTGTTTTGATTGCGGGTTAGGTGCTGAAGCTGGAAGCTGGCCCACAAACCTGAAAAATATTCCTCTCCAGCGTGAGCAAATATCGTGATTTACAGGCTTGCAAAAAGGCGTAAAAAACCCGTTCCAGCGCCGTGCCAATCGTTTGCGTAAAAAGAGGGGATTGGCGCTACCGTCACCTGTCAAAACCGTTTACACTGTTGGCCTTCGCCCCTTGCCGGGGCCTAAACTGCCGTTAAAAAAGTTAGCTAGTCAGGAGATGCCGGATGTTAAAGCGTGATATGAACATTGCCGATTATGATGCCGAGTTGTGGCAGGCTATGGAGCAAGAGAAGGTGCGTCAGGAAGAGCACATCGAACTGATTGCTTCTGAAAACTACACCAGCCCACGCGTTATGCAGGCGCAAGGTTCACAGCTCACCAACAAATATGCCGAAGGATATCCGGGCAAACGCTACTACGGCGGATGTGAATACGTTGATATCGTTGAGCAGCTGGCAATCGATCGCGCGAAAGCGCTGTTTGGCGCAGACTTTGCCAACGTACAGCCGCACTCTGGCTCACAGGCCAACTTCGCGGTTTACACTGCGCTGTTGCAGCCGGGCGACACCATCCTCGGTATGAACCTGGCGCACGGTGGTCACCTGACACACGGTTCACCAGTGAACCTGTCAGGCAAGCTGTATAACGTCATCCCTTACGGCATCGACGAAACCGGCAAAATTAACTACGACGAACTGGCTGAGCTGGCTAAAACGCATAAGCCAAAAATGATCGTCGGTGGCTTCTCTGCATACTCTGGCGTGTGCGACTGGGCAAAAATGCGCGAAATCGCTGATAGCGTGGGCGCTTACCTGTTCGTTGACATGGCACACGTTGCCGGTCTGATCGCCGCTGATGTCTACCCGAACCCGGTTCCGCATGCACACATCGTGACTTCAACCACCCACAAAACCCTCGCGGGTCCACGTGGTGGCCTGATTCTGGCGAAAAACGGCGACGAAGATCTGTACAAAAAACTGAACTCCGCGGTGTTCCCGGGTGGTCAGGGTGGTCCATTGATGCACGTGATCGCGGGTAAAGCGGTGGCGTTCAAAGAAGCAATGGAGCCAGAGTTCAAATCTTACCAGCAGCAAGTGGCTAAAAACGCCAAAGCAATGGTTGAAGTTCTTTTGGAGCGTGGCTACAACATCGTTTCAGGCGGTACTTATAACCACCTGTTCCTGATCGATCTGGTGAGCAAAAACCTGACCGGTAAAGAAGCGGATGCCGCGCTGGGCCGTGCTAACATCACTGTGAACAAAAACAGTGTACCTAACGATCCGAAGAGCCCATTCGTGACCTCCGGTGTGCGTATCGGTACGCCTGCAGTGACACGCCGTGGCTTCAAAGAAGCAGACGTGCGTGAGCTGGCTGGCTGGATCGCTGACGTGCTGGACAACATCAACGACGAAGCGACCATCGAGCGCACCAAGCAGAAGGTACTCGATATCTGTGCGCGTCTGCCTGTGTATGCCTGATTTGGCACCATGCTGATGTGATTAAAGAGGATGGCGCTTGCCATCCTTTTTTTATGCACGCGACCCATGCTGTATAGAGTCAACACACACCGCACACACCGCACACACCGCACATGAAGCGTTCACGCAGACCTTGTTATTACGGCGTCTGAGGTACGATTTCCGATACGAAGCCTGTCGCAGAAAAAGCGATTCCCCGACCTTTCATTTCACTTTTGTTCAAGCCTCTGACAAAGTAGCGGCCCAATGGGCTGCGGGCGCAGCTGACATGCCTGTGGGAGGCAAAATGACCATCGGATCGGCCAGATGGCTGGGACTCAGCTACTTCACCTACTTCTTCTGTTACGGCATCTACTTACCTTTCTGGAGCGTCTGGCTCAAAGGTATAGGCCTGGATGCTGAAAAAATCGGCTTACTGCTCGGTTGCGGCATGGTGGCGCGATTTGTCGGTAGCCTGCTGATCGCCTCGCAGGTTAAAAACCCTTCTCAGCTGATTCTGGCGTTGCGGCTGCTGGCATTGATGACGTGCCTTTTTGCGTTAGGTTTCTGGTTTGGCGGCCAATGGTTATGGCTGTTACTGGTCATGGTGGGCTTCAACCTGTTTTTCTCGCCGTTGGTGCCGCTCAGCGATGCGCTGGCAGCGACCTGGACGCAGCAAATTGGTCTGGCTTATGGCCCGGTGCGGCTATGGGGTTCGCTGGCGTTTGTGATTAGCTCTGCGCTGACGGGGATGCTGGTGAGTGCCTGGTCATCACAGGCGATTCTGGCACTGCTGAGTGTGGGCTTGCTGGCCATGCTTAGCGGCATGATGTTAGTACCCAAAACCCGGCCACAAGGTGATGTGCGGCAGGGGGCAAGCGGCGGTTGGACGGCGTGGCGCGATATGCTACGGGAGAACGCGGTCTGGCGCTTTATGTTATGCGTGACGCTAATGCAGGGGGCACATGCAGCTTATTACAGCTTCAGTGCTATCTGGTGGCAGGAAGCAGGTTATTCCGCATCGGTGATTGGCTATCTATGGTCGTTGGGCGTGGTGGCGGAGATCGTCATCTTCGCGCTGAGCAATCGTCTGTTCCGTCGCTGGAGTGCCCGCGACTTGCTGCTGCTTTCTTGCTGCTGTGCGTTAGTGCGCTGGGTGATGCTGGGATCCAGCACCGCGCTGCCGCTGCTCATTGCTGCTCAGATTTTGCATTGTGGCAGCTTCACCGTATGCCATTTGGCAGCGATGCGCTTTATTGCCGCGCGCAAAGGGGCCGAGGTGATTCGATTGCAGTCGCTTTACTCTGCACTGGCGATGGGCGGCGGGATTGCCGTGATGACGATGATCAGCGGTGTGCTGTTTACCCATTTACAGGGACATCTGTTCTGGGTGATGGCACTGGTGGCGCTTCCTGCATTGTTCCTTCGTCCGCGCGCCGCTTAAGCTTCCAGCAGTTGACGAATGCGTTGCTGCTGATGGTAGCTCAGCGGCAGCTCGGCGTGGATCAGCGGCGGTGAAAACAACGGTAACGATGTGGCGTAGGGTGTGATCACCAGAGCCACGTCACGCGGTGCACCTTCTCGTTGAAAGTGCAGCATATCCTGATAAGTGATGTTGATTGGCAGCAGCGTTATCTCGCGGATTTGCTGCTCCAGTAATTGTTCCATTGCCGCATCCGCGCCGGTCAACAGGAGTACCTGCTTCTCCTGCAGTGCGCTATCCTGCATCAGCCAGGCACCGAACAACACTGCAACCAGACTCACTTCCTCCGCGCTAAATTTCGTGCCGAAATCACTGCTAAAGTGATACAGCGCGCGTTCGGTGGTGCGCAGTAAACGTGGATAAAGACGTGCCACGTCCAATGCCACACTGTTATCAATCCCAATGGCAAAGTGACTGCGATCCAGCGCTTGCGCCAGATGCGTGAATAATTGCAATTTCAGCTCGTGCTGATTTTTGACGCGTGTCTGCGCCAGCTGTTCAAAACGGGCGATTAACGCTTCTACGGCCAGCATGAGCTGCTGTGCCTGGTGGTCTTCAAGCTGATTCCCATCCGGCGCATAAATCAAACTGAACAGCAGCGTCCAGAAGTCGGTTTCGCTAACGTCCGGCGCTAAATGGCAGCGTTTCTGCCAGTGGTGAATCACATCATCTGCGGCAGCACGCTCGGTTTTTGCTGCCAGCCATGCCCGCTGTTTTTCATTAAACAGTGCATTTTGCCGTTGGCAAAGCGCGTACTTCATAAAGGTTTGCAGGAACAGGCGATCGCGCGGCGTGAAATCGCGGCTTAGTCGCAGACTGCAATGTTGAATTAACGCCTGCAGATTGGTTTCATCCCACAGCGCCTTTTCGATATTGAGGACTTTCAGGCGCTGACGCAGCACGGGAGCAAAATGTTCGCAGACGAAATCCTGCGACAGGCGAAGCGCGCGTCGCAGCCAATGGAGCAGGCAGAGCCGCCTGTCCAGTTCCGTCCCGTGTATGCGGAAGCTGCCATCCACCATCTGGTGTAACTCCAGTTGATGGAAGCGCTGTATCTCATCACCGACATCCGCGATATCCTGTCGGGCAACGGCAGGATCAACACCATTTAACTGGCAGAGCTTTTCAAGCGTTAGCGCGGGAGCAGGCAGAAACAGTAGCAATAGCAGATGACAACGACGCTGGGCACGGCTGAAGAGTGGTGCAGATGAAGGTGCAGAACTCATCAATAGTATTATCCGCGGGTCATTTTTGAGTTAAGAATAGCTAACTCCACGCGGTAACCCTGCACTTTGTCGTGACTTTTGCTCAGAGCTTTTAGGCGGGTCACAGTTTTTCTGGACCAGTATAATCTTCACTTGAGAATTGTTACTTTATAACACATGAAAATTGCACTCATTCCTTTTACGCTGTTGTTCAGCGCTGCAGCCTGGTCTCATCCGCACAGCTTTATCGATATGAAAAACGAGTTTGTCAGCGAAAACGATCACCTGACAGGCATGAAAATGGTGTGGACCATGGATGAAATTACTTCAGCCGATCTGCTTTACGATGCCGGCAAAGCGAAACCCGGTGACGTGGTATGGAAAAAGCTGGCGGCGCAGGTGATGGCGAACGTGTTGGGGCAACATTACTTCTCAGAGGTATGGCAGGACAAAACGCGGGTGAAGTTCCTGAATTTGCCCAAAGAGTACAATTTGTCGCGCAACGGCAACAAAGCAGTGCTGGAGTTTATTGTGCCGTTTGGCGAACCCCAGTCGCTGAGTGCGAAACAGTATCGTATTCAGACCTTCGATCCGAGCTACTTTGTTGATATGTATTACGATAACCCACAGGCATTAACCATGGACGACGGCGTAAAAGCACACTGCCAGATAGACTTACACACCCCCAAACCGGATGACTCGCTCAAGCAATATGCGCTGTCGCTGGATAAAGCCGATGCGCCGCCGGAAGACATGGATCTTGGTCAGCAATTCGCGCAAACGGTAACCCTGACATGTCATTGATTTCTCTGCCTTCTCGTTCACGCAGACTGTGGCCGCTTTGGTTGCTGGCCATAGTGATGCTTGCTGCCGGATATACCCTGTGGCAGCACTGGTCGCAAATTTTGCTGCAAAGCGTGTTGTGGCAGAAAGTCCTCAATCGCGAAATGACCCAACTCCTGCAACAAGTCGCTGACCAGCCTCAGCAGGCGGGCGTGACTTTAATGCTTTTTAGCCTGGCTTATGGTGTGCTGCACGCGCTGGGACCAGGGCACGGCAAAGTGGTGATCAGCACCTTCCTGGCGACGCATCCCGCGAAGCTGAAAACCAGCATGAAACTGACGCTACTGGCCGCACTGTTACAAGGCGGTGTGGCGATTGGTTTGGTCACAGTGATGCTGGTGGTATTGCAAACCTCATCGCGGCAAATGCATCTCGGCAGTTACTGGCTGGAGAAGGGCAGTTATCTGCTGGTGATGGCGTTGGGCGTGTGGGTCGGCTGGCGTGCGCTGCGTACATTACTTCCGCTATTACGTCCCGCGTCGGCGAAGATTCAGATTCACGCCATTCGCCCACATCACCAGCATGATGAACACTGCGGATGCGGTCATGCGCATCTGCCGAGTGCTGAACAGATGGATCGCGCGGTGAGCGGGAAAACCCAGGCGCTGGTAGTGTTCTCCATGGGCATGCGTCCCTGTTCTGGCGCCATCATGATGCTGCTGTTTTCTAAGGTGATTGGTGTTTATGCGTGGGGTGTGGCCTCGGCGGTGGCCATGGCCATCGGTACGGCGGTCACGGTCTCCGCAATGGGCTTATTAGTTCAACGATCGCGGCGATTAGCTGAAAAGCTAGGGGCAAACAGTGCAATGTCGCACGGGGCGAAAATCATTATGCCGGCATTAGGATTAGCAGGTGGGATTCTGCTGGTACTGGCAGGGTGGTTACTGTGGCAAAGCGCACAGCCGATGATGAGTAGCGGGTTACGACCGTTTTAACGGCGTAAAAAAAGGCGGATATGATATCCGCCTTTTTGGTGCTTAGCGCTTCAGCGCTTCGCTCAGTTCTTCACGCATGGTCGCCAGCATGGCTTTCACAACGCGTGGGTTACCTGCAACGATGTTACCTGACATCATGTAGCCATGGTTGCCGGTGAAGTCTGTCACCAGGCCGCCCGCTTCACGTACCAGCAGTTCACCCGCAGCGAAATCCCATGGCTTCAGACCGATCTCAAAGAAACCGTCCACGCGGCCAGCGGCCACGTAAGCCAGATCCAGCGCAGCAGAACCGGTGCGACGGAAGTCAGCACATTGAGTGAACAGTTTGCCCACGATGTTGATGTAAGGGGTTGCGTGCTGTTTCAGCTTGAACGGGAAGCCGGTTGCCAGGATGGTGCCATCCAGGTCACGCGCGGTGCTGCCACGCAGACGATAACCATTGAGCTGTGCGCCCTGACCGCGTACAGCGGTGAACAGTTCGTTGCGCATTGGATCGTAGACCACAGCCACTTCGGTGCGGCCTTTGATGCGCACAGCGATAGATACAGAGAAATGTGGTAAACGTTTGATGAAGTTGGTGGTGCCATCCAGCGGATCGATTACCCATTGAATGTCCTGATCATCGCCCGCCAGTTCACCGCTTTCTTCGGTGATGATGGAGTGTTGCGGGTAGGATTTACGAATCACTTCGATAATCAGACGTTCTGCGTCACGGTCAACATTGGTAACGAAGTCGTTGCTGCCTTTCTGGCTGGCTTCGACAGCGTCCGGGGTTTCATAATTCTTGGCAATTAAATTTCCGGCCTTGCGCGCTGCGCGCACGGCGATGTTGAGCATCGGATGCATCGGTATCTCTCGCTGGATGTTAAAGAACGGGTGAAAACGGCGCGGAGTATATCAGGGTGTTCAGCAAATGTCCTGCTTTTATGCTAGGCTACGCGCCATCATTTTCTCACCGCTCACTATTATGCTGCAAAATATCCGAATCGTACTGGTTGAAACCTCGCACACTGGCAACATGGGCTCTGTTGCTCGCGCCATGAAAACCATGGGCTTAACCAATCTTTATCTGGTCAACCCGCTGGTCAAACCTGACTCGCAGGCCATCTCTCTTGCCGCCGGCGCCAGCGATGTAATTGGCGATGCAAAAATCGTGGATACGCTGGACGAAGCGATTGCGGGCTGTAGCCTGGTTGTCGGCACCAGCGCGCGTTCCCGATCGCTGCCCTGGCCGATGCTGGATTCGCGTGAATGCGGTATCAAAAGCGTGGAAGAGGGCCAGCAGGCACCGGTTGCACTGGTGTTTGGTCGTGAACGTGTGGGCCTGACCAACGAAGAGTTGCAGAAGTGCCACTATCACGTCGCCATTCAGGCAAATCCGGAATACAGCTCGCTAAACCTGGCGATGGCAGTGCAGATCATTGCTTACGAAGTGCGTATGGCATGGCTGGATGCGCAGGAGAAAGCCAGCCCACAACCGCAAGAAGAAGAATCCCCTTATCCTTTGGTGGACGATCTGGAGCGCTTCTATCAACACATTGAGAAGATGATGCTGGAGAGCGGCTTTATCCGCGAAGGCACCCCGAGTCAGGTGATGAGCAAACTGCGCCGTCTCTACACCCGCGCGCGTCCGGAACGTGATGAACTCAATATCCTGCGGGGTATGCTGGCTTCGTTCCAAAAGCCTAAAGGTAATAAGGGTAATAGTTGAGTAAAACAGTTGGTTAAATAGTTGAGTAAATTACTTGGTTAAATAGTTGACCGTTTTACTCAGGAATGGCAGACTGGCGTCAATTCATCAGATAGCCCGCCGATACCCGGACGGACGCTTACGAGGTTGTATGCTATGAGACTGACATCCAAAGGACGTTATGCCGTAACCGCTATGCTGGACGTTGCACTGCACTCAAACGAGGGCCCGGTGCCGCTGGCTGACATTTCTGAGCGTCAGGGCATTTCGCTCTCCTATCTGGAGCAGTTATTCTCACGTCTGCGTAAGCACGGTTTAGTGGCCAGCGTTCGTGGTCCAGGTGGCGGTTATCTGTTAGGTAAAGATGCTGGCGCGATTGCCGTTGGCGCGGTGATCACGGCGGTTGACGAATCTGTTGATGCCACCAAGTGCCAGGGCAAAGAAGGCTGCCAGGGTGGCGAGCGCTGCCTGACTCACGTCCTGTGGCGTGACCTGAGCGAACGCATCAGCGAATTCCTCAACAACATCACGCTGGCTGAACTGGTAAACAACCAGGAAATCCTGGATGTGGCAGATCGTCAGAACATGAACGACACTCGCCGCTTCCAGCAGCATCGTATGCAGGAAACCATTAACGTTAATCTGCGTGCTTAATCCGCTCCCCTTCAGCCCTTGCTGTTCACACAGCCGGGGCTGAATCGTGCTATAAAGACGTATGATTTTTTATACGGAGTTTTAGCGCAATGAAATTACCGATCTACCTGGATTACGCAGCGACAACGCCTGCCGATCCGCGTGTCGCCACCAAAATGATGCAGTTTCTTACTTTGGATGGCACCTTCGGTAACCCCGCTTCCCGTTCTCACCGTTTTGGCTGGCAGGCAGAAGAAGCCGTTGATGTGGCGCGCAATCAGATTGCAGAGCTGGTCAATGCCGATCCGCGTGAAATCGTTTTTACTTCCGGTGCCACCGAAGCTGATAACCTCGCCATTAAAGGCGCGGCTCAATTCCATCAGGCGCGCGGCAAACACATTATTACCAGTCAAACTGAGCACAAAGCAGTGCTCGATAGCTGCCAGCAACTGGAGCGTGAAGGCTTCGACGTCACCTATCTGCAACCCGGCAGCGATGGCATTGTCACGCCTGCGATGCTGGAAGCCGCACTGCGCGATGACACGGTGCTGGTTTCCCTGATGCATGTGAACAACGAAACCGGCGTGATTCAGGATATCGCCGCGCTCGGAGCCTTGTGCCGCGCGCGTGACATCCTGTTTCATGTTGATGCCACCCAAAGCGTCGGCAAATTGCCGATTGATGTTGCGGCACTGCCGGTGGATCTGATGTCGTTTTCAGCGCATAAAATCTACGGTCCGAAAGGCATTGGTGCGCTGTGGGTGCGTCGTAAACCTAAATTACAGATCGATGCGCAGATGCACGGCGGCGGTCATGAACGCGGTATGCGATCCGGAACCTTGCCGGTGCATCAAATCGTGGGCATGGGCGAAGCGTATCGCGTTGCACGTGAAGAGATGAGCAGTGAAATGGCGCGTCTCGCAGCCATGCGCCAACGTCTGTGGCACGGCATCAGCCAGTTAGAGAATGTGAATATTAACGGTTCGCTGGAGCAGGGCGCACCGAATATCCTCAACCTCAGTTTTGCTCAGGTCGATGGCGAATCACTGATTATGGCGCTGAAAGATCTGGCGCTGTCGTCCGGTTCTGCCTGTACCTCGGCCAGTCTCGAACCCTCTTATGTACTGCGCGCCATGGGCGTTGAGCAGGAGCTGGCACACAGCTCGCTGCGCTTCTCGCTGGGACGCTTCACTACCGAAGAGGAAATTGACTATGCCATTGAGCTGGTCAATAAAGCGGTAAGCCGTTTACGGGCAATAACGCCCGCCACGTCCCGCTAATTCATGCACCCCTTGCGCCGGTTCTGGCGTAAGGTGACACCTAACGCAAACGGAGCCACGCGATGACAACACAACCGATGACAATTACGCTCAGCTCCCAGGCCGCCGATGCGCGCTGGGGTGAAAAAGCACTGCTGAGCAGCACTGAAAGTGGCATGACCCTTCACCTGACTGGCGCCGATGCGCTGATGAGCATCCAGCGCGCGGGGCGTAAGCTGGACGGTCAGGGGATTCGCCACGTTGCCCTGAGCGGCGAAGAGTGGGATTTAGAGAAGTGCTGGGCATTCTGGCAAGGCTATCGCAGCCCGAAAGGCAAGCGCCAGGTAGAGTGGCCAGCATTAAGCGAAAACGATCAAACTGAATTTGATCGTCGTCTGAAGATCGTTGACTGGGTGCGCGACACCATTAACCTTCCAGCGGAAGATCTGAGTCCGGAACAACTGGCGCACAGCGCGATCGATCTGATCAGCGAAGTGGGCGGTGACGCAGTGAGCTATCGCATCACCAAAGGCGAAGATCTGCGTGAGCAGGGTTATGCCGGTATTCACACCGTGGGCCGTGGTTCAACTCGCGCACCTGTGCTGCTGGCGCTCGACTTCAACCCCACCGGCGATGAAAATGCGCCGGTATACGCTTGTCTGGTCGGAAAAGGCATCACCTTTGATACCGGTGGTTACAGCCTGAAGCAGAGCGCGTTTATGGATTCGATGAAATCCGATATGGGCGGTGCGGCAACGGTAACTGGCGCGCTGGCGCTGGCGATTGCGCGTGGCCTGACCAAACGTGTGAAGCTGTTCCTGTGCTGTGCTGACAACATGGTGAGCGGTAACGCGTTCCGTCTCGGCGACATCATCCGCTATCGTAACGGTAAAACCGTGGAAGTGATGAACACCGATGCGGAAGGGCGCCTGGTGCTGGCTGATGGCCTGATTGATGCCAGCGAGCAAAATCCTGAACTGCTGATCGATGCCGCGACCCTGACCGGTGCCGCGAAAACGGCGCTGGGCAACGATTATCACGCCCTGTTTACCTTTGACGATGTACTGGCGGAATCTCTGCTGGGCAGTGCAACTGGTGAAAACGAAGCCTTCTGGCGTCTGCCGCTGGCGGAGTTCCATCGCAGCCATCTGCCGTCAAACTTTGCCGATTTGAACAACATTGCCAGCCCTGCGCATGCAGCAGGCGCCAGCAGCGCGGCGGCGTTCCTCTCTTACTTCGTTAGCAAGTATCAGCAGGGTTGGCTGCACATTGACTGTTCTGCCACTTACCGTAAAAGCGCGGTGGATCAGTGGTCAGCGGGTGCCACCGGTCTGGGTGTGCGCACTATTGCCAATCTGCTGCTGAAGTAAAACCGGCGCGCATCAATGCGAACCCTAAGTCAGGTCGCAGATAGATGTGTAACCCACGTCAGGCCGCCATTGATGTGCATGCACCTTTCGTCTGGTCGCCATTGATGTGCAACCTACGTCAGGTCGTCGTTGATGTGCATCCTTCATCAGTATTGTGTAGGGTCGTCATTGATGGCGACCGAACAGCGCTTAAGCGGCAAACCTCATGCATGAGCTTGCCGTTTTTTTGGAACTTGATAAATGAGCAATCGTCTTGAAGAGGTGCTAAAGCTGGCCGCCACTGAGCCTGCGCACCGTCCGGAATTCTTTCAACTGCTGCTGGAATCTGACATTTGGGTGCCAGGTGAAAGTCCTGCAGAGCAGTTTGATGCCACTTCGCCCGTGGAATTGCTGCATTGGGAAAAAGAGGGTGGCGGCAGCGTTATCCCGTTCTTCACCTCAGAAGAGGCGATGGGCGAAGCAATTAAAGAAGAGCAGCCTTATCTGCGCCTGCCCGCGCGCACGCTGTTTGAAATGACCCTGGGTGAGAGCTTGTTCCTCAATCCCAAATTACCGGCGGGTAAAGAGTTTTCGCCAGGTGAAATCGCCCATCTGATCGGTGAAGAGGGCAGTGCGCTGAGTCAGCAAACGGTGTTGGAAGGCGGCCATGCCCTGCTTCTGTCGGAAGTGGCTGAACCGCCCGCGCAGATGATTGATTCTCTGACGCAGCTGTTTGCTAAATATAAACAGGTGCGTCGTGCTTACATCGCCAGCATTCGTGAGAATGCTATGGAAGAGCCGAATCTACTGATCGGTATCGAAGCCGATAGCAATATCGATGAGATTATTCAGGCGGCAGGCAGCGTGGCAACCGATACGCTGGCGGATGACGCACCGATTGATATCTGCGAAGTGGTGGTCGACGAGAAAGGCGTCAGCCACTTCTTTACCGCGCACATCACGCCATTTTATGAACGTCGCTGGGGGAGTTTCCTGCGCGACTTCAAAGGCAGTCAGCGGATTATCTAAACATCGCTAGCTGCGGTGCAATTTATTGCGCATCTGACAGCCATTGTCCGGCTTAAGATACGCGCGATAAATCGCGCCGCTACGGATCGCACTTATCTGATCGCGCCGCTACAGATCGCACTTATCGGGTAGCGGCGCAATTTATTGCGCGGTAGTCAAATCATCATTAGCAGGCTCAGAAGTTTGTTCTGCAACCCCCTTCATTGCCATGCTCAGCAGTTTAATCGGCTAGCTAAACTTTATTTCTCAATCGGTAAATCGTCGCGGCTACCCCATTCGCCCCAGGATCCGTCATACAGGGTGACGTCACGCACGCCCAGCGAGGTTAGTGCCAGAATCACCACCACCGCCGTTACACCCGAACCGCAGCTGGCGATAATGGGCTGATCCAATTTAATGCCGGCTTTTTCAAACAAATCGCGCAGTTCAGCCGCCGGTTTCAGCTCGCCGTTCGCCACAAGATTGTTCCACGGCATATTCAAGCTATTCGGGATGTGCCCGCGCAGCAGGCCCGGACGCGGTTCATCCACTTCTGCGTTAAAGCGGTTAGCCGCTCGGGCATCAACGATCTGCGCGCCGCCTTCATGGCTGATCAACAACACATCGGTCAGGCGTTTCACCAGCCCCTGATCGTAATGAGCTTCGAACTCGCCTTCCGGCAGGTTAACTGGGCCTGAAGCGACATCAAAGCCTGCCGCTTTCCAGCCCTGCAAACCGCCCGCCAGAATCGACACATTGACGCAGCCAAAGGCGCGCAACATCCACCATGCGCGGGGTGCAGAGAACAGGTTGCCCTCGTCATACACCACCAGGTGTTTATCCTGATTAACACCCAGTTCGCGCATCGCCACGGCAAAAGCTTCCGGGCGCGGCATCATATGCGGGTAAGCGCTGGTGTGATCGGACAAAGCTTCGATATTGAAATAAGGCGCATCGGGCAAATGCCCTGCCAGATATTCCGCCTGGATATCACGCACCGCTTCCTGACCTGGCGGCAACATGCGCGCATCTAATACCTGCAACGTTTCATCGGTGTAATGCTCTTTTAACCAATCGGCAGAGACAAACAGGGGAGCTGTCATCGCAACAACCTCTTCTCAATCATCAGAAAACGGAAAGGACCAGTGTCCGGGAATGTGAACGCTATCTCAAGGGTATCGTTGCTAAAGTGAGTAGGTTGATGTGAAATTGCGCAGCACACTATTTTAACCTTTGGGGCTGGTGAGGGACTTACCATGGCAAAACGCGTTAATCGACTGCTGCTCAGCGTGCTGATCGGCGGAACACTATTGGGCGGCGCTTTGCTGCCTGCGCAGGCTGAGGATACGCCTGTGGTGCAAAATGCGGCGAAAACGATCTCGGTGATCGACCTTTCCGAGCTGCAACTGGATGGCGCATCAGCACTGGTGCTGAGTTTCAATACTGCCATCGATAGCAAACAGGACTTGAACGCGCGGGTCCATATCAGCGATGAGAAAAGCGGTAAGGTCGATGGCGGCTGGGAACTGGCGCAAAATGGCAAGGCGCTACGCTTCCGCCATCCTGAACCGTCGCGCAAATTAACAGTGACCGTCGATGCCGGCCTCAAGGCCGCCGATGGCAGTACCTTATCCAGCCCTTTCAGCCAGACGCTGACTACCCGCGATATCCAGCCGATGGTGGGTTTCGCCAGCCGGGGATCACTGCTGCCGCTGCGCCTGACGCAGGGATTACCGGTGCTGGCACTCAATGTGAACAACATTGATGTCGATTTCTTCCGGGTGAAAAGCGCCGTACTGGCCGATTTTCTCGCCCAGTGGAATTACGGTAATAACCTGTCGTACTGGGAATCACGCGATTTACTGAAAAATGCCGATCTGGTCTACAGTGGACGTTTTGATCTCAATCCGGCCCGCAACACGCGTGAGAAGATGCAGCTGCCGCTCAGCGATGTGGATGCGCTCAAGCAGCCCGGTGTTTATCTGGCGGTGATGAAACAGGCCGGAACCTACAATTACACACAGCCAGCAACCCTGTTTACGCTCAGTGACATTGGTTTATCGCTGCATAGCTTCCCGGATCAACTGGAACTCTTTACGCAAAGCCTCGCCAATGGCGCACCGCTAGATGACGTCAATGTGCAACTGCTGGACGAGAAAGGCCAACAGCTGTCGAGTGGCACCAGTGACAGCAATGGCCATCTGCGCCTGCCCGCCAACGCCAAAGGCAAGTTGCTGCTGGCAACGCAGAAAGGGCAAACCTCTCTGATCGATCTCAATCGTCCGGCGTTGGATCTCGCCGAATTCCCGATTGATGGTCCGCAGGGTTATGACAAGCAGTTCTTCCTGTTCGGCCCGCGCGATCTCTATCGCCCCGGTGAAACGGTGATCGTTAATGCGCTGCTGCGTGATGCCGATGGCAAGCCGTTGCCGCCACAACCGGTCAAAGCCGAAGTGGTGCAGCCTAATGGTGAAGTCACCCAGACCTTTGTCTGGCAGCCGGAGAACGGTGTGTACCAGCAGCGCTTTGCTCTTCCAGCTTCAGCCATGACCGGTGAATGGACGCTGCGCATCAACAGCGGTGATAACCAGCCGCGCAACTGGTCGTTCCATGTAGAAGATTTCCTGCCAGAACGTATGGCGCTGGCATTGAGCAACAGCGAACAGCCGCTGGCACCGGACGCCTCAGTGACCTTTGATGTTGAGGGCCGTTATCTGTATGGCGCACCAGCGGCGGGTAATGAGTTGCAGGGGCAACTGTTCCTGCGCCCGGCGCGTGAAGCTGTGGTAGCGCTGCCAGGCTATCAATTTGGCGATATCACTGAAGATCTGAAACGCAGTCTCGATGACGTTGATGAAAAGCTGGATGAGAGCGGCAAACTGCAGCTCAACGTGGAAAGCAGCTGGGCAGAAAGTCATTCGCCGCTCAACCTGATACTGCAAGCCAGCCTGCTGGAAACCGGTGGGCGTCCGGTGACACGTCGCGCGACTCAATCGATCTGGCCCGCGCCTGCACTGCCGGGTATCCGTCCACTGTTTAACAGTGAGTCAGTTTATGACTATCGCACCGATCGTTACCGCGATGAGCCGACTGTACCTGAAAACGGCCTGGCGGAATTTGATGTTGTTTATGCCAATCCGCAAGGCGAGAAACTGGCGGCGCAGGATCTGGATGTGCGCCTGATCCACGAACGCCGTGACTACTTCTGGAGCTTCTCAGACAGCGAAGGCTGGCAGTCGCGTTATGACCAGAAAGATCTGCAGGAAGACGAGCAGCGCATCACTATTGCCGCGGGCGGCAGCCAGAAAATCAGCTTCCCGGTGGAGTGGGGCACCTATCGTCTGGAGGTGCATGCGGGAGAGAACATTGTCAGTAGCGTGCGCTTTAATGCGGGCTACTGGTGGCAGGACAACACTGATGGCACCGGTGCGTTACGTCCCGATCAGGTCAAACTGAAAATTGATAAAAGCGCCTACCAACCGGGTGATACCGCTAAAGTACAGGTGGAATCACCGGCTGCCGGTAAAGGGTATCTGATGGTGGAATCCAGCAGCGGAACGCTGTGGTGGCAGCCGCTCGACGTTCCTGCCGGTGGCACGACCATTGATGTACCGATTAATGAGAGCTGGAAGCGTCACGATCTCTATCTCAGCGCCATCGTGGTGCGTGACGGCGATAAAGCCAACGGCACCACGCCGAAAAGGGCAGTAGGGCTGCTGCATTTGCCGATGGCGACCGAAGCGCGACGTCTCAATCTGGCGATGGATGCGCCCGAAAAAATCCGCCCTGAGCAGACAATCAAAGTGAAGGTGAAAGCCAGCCGTGAAGGCGGCGATTTGCCTAAGCAGGTTCAGGTCTTGCTGTCAGCGGTGGACAGCGGCGTGTTGAGCATCACTGATTACAAAACGCCAAATCCATGGGACGCGTTCTTTGGCCGTAAGCGTTACAACGCCGATCAATATGATGTCTATGGTCAGCTCATCGAAGGCGGTGGCAAGCTGGCGGCACTGCGCTTTGGTGGTGACGGCGATGATGCCGATGCACTGTCGCGAGGGGGTAAAAAGCCGGTCACCGATGTGCAGATCGTCGCACAACAGCTGCAGCCAGTCACGCTGGATGTCAACGGCGAAGGCACCATCGATCTCCCGATTCCGGCCTTTAATGGCGAGTTACGCTTGATGGCGCAGGTATGGAGCGCAGACAGCTTCGGCTCAGCGGAGCGCAAAATGGTGGTGGCCGCGCCGCTCATCAGTGAACTGGCGACGCCGCGCTTTATGGCCAGCGGTGACCAGTCGACGCTGGCGCTGGATCTTACCAACCTGACCGATCAGCCGCAGACGCTAAAAGTCGACGTAACAACGCAGGGTCTGATCGCCCTGAACGGCACGGTCACTTCCAGCGTGCAACTGGCGAAAGGTGCGCGCACGACCTTGCAAATCCCGGTTAAAGCCCAGGGAGCCTTTGGTGAGGGGGCGGTGCAGCTCAACGTCTCTGGCATGAGTCTGCCGGGTGAGACGCTGGAGCCCAGCGAGCGTAAATGGACCATCGGCGTGCGCCCGGCTTATCCCGCCCAAACCCTGAGTTTTGATAATGTGATGCAAACCGGGCAGAGCTGGCAGGTGGTGGCGAGTGCCTTTAGCGGCCTGCAAAAGGATACGCTGACCGGACAGCTGTCACTCAGCAATCGTCCGCCGCTGAATATCGCCAGCTTTATCAGCCAGCTGTATGCCTACCCTTACGGCTGCCTTGAGCAGACCGCCAGCGGCATCTGGCCGTCGGTGTTCACCAACAAAGCGCAGCTGGATGCGCTGGGTATTAAAACCAGCACCGATGAGGCACGCCGGGCATCGATTGCCACCGGTATTGCACGCCTGGCAGGTATGCAGCGTGGTAATGGCAGCTTTGGTTTGTGGAGCAAAGAGCGTCCAGAGGAATTCTGGTTGACGGCTTACGTCACTGATTTCCTGCTGCGTGCCAGTGAAGCGGGCTATAGCGTGCCGGAAGGGGTGATCAGCCGCGCCGATGAACGCTTGCTGCGCTATCTGCAGGACCCGGCACAGATAGAAACCAGCTGGAGCAGCGATGCCGATGGATTGCGTTTCAGTGTGCAAGCTTACGCCGGGCTGGTATTAGCAAGACAGCAACAGGCGCCGCTCGGTGCATTGCGTGCACTGTACGACAAGCGTGAGCAGGCAAAATCAGGTCTGGCGCTGGTGCAACTGGGTGTGGCGCTGAAACTGATGGGTGATCAACAGCGTGCGCAGTTGGCGCTGGCACAGGGCATAGGGCTGGAGCGCAAACCCAACAGCTGGTTGGGTGATTACGGCAGCCCGGTGCGTGACCGCGCGCTGATTGTTGCGCTCATCACTGAAAACCAACTGCTGCCCGATATGCAGGGGCCATTACTGATTGATCTGGCGAAAGCGGTACATGGTCAGCGCTGGTTCTCCACCCAGGAAAACAATGCGCTGTTCCTCGCCGCTCGCACCTTGCAGCAGCACAAAGGTGAACAGTGGCAAGCCACATTGCAGGGCAGAAGTGAGCCGCTGAGCAGCAATCAGACGCTCAATATGGGCATCAGCGAAGATCAGCTACGCCAGGGCTTGTCGGTGAAAAGCGACAATAATTCGCCGCTTTACGGCACGCTCAATGTGGTGGGTTATCCGCAAACAGCACCGTCGCCAATCAGCAACGTGCTGAAGATCACCCGCGAGTATTTCACCCTCGACGGTAAGCCAGCTGACCTCACCAACCTGAAAAGTGGTGAATTGCTGGTGGTGCGGTTGAAAGTGACGGCCAGCGAGCGGGTGAGCGATGCGCTGGTGGTGGATTTACTGCCTGCAGGACTGGAACTGGAAAACCAGAACCTGAGCGATAGCAGCGCCAGTCTGGGCGACAGTGCCGATGCGCTGAAAGAGAGCATGATGGATATGCAGCAAGCCAACATCAAACACATTGAGTTCCGTGATGACCGCTTCGTTGCGGCACTGGCGCTGGATGGCTACACACCAGCCACGCTGCTGTATCTGGCACGCGCGGTGACGCCGGGTAGCTATCGTCTGCCGCCTCCGCAGGTCGAATCAATGTATGTGCCGGAGTGGCGCGCGATTGGCATCACGCCGGAAAAACTGAATGTGCGCTAAGCGGTAATGAAAAAAGGTCATGCACTGAAGCGGTGGCGCTGGCTGCCGCTTTTTTTACTGCTGATGCTCGTCGGTATATGGCTACTGGATCGACTCGATCCCCTGCCGCTGCAGGAAGTGCAACCTGCACGCGTGGTGGTCGCGGAGGATGGCACGCCGCTGTGGCGCTTTGCCGACAAGCAAGGCGTCTGGCGCTATCCGGTGACGCTGGAGGAGGTCTCGCCCGACTATATTCAGGCGCTGCTCACTTACGAAGATCGCTGGTTCTGGCACCATCCCGGCATCAATCCGATGGCGATTGTGCGTGCCATCGGGCAAAACCTGCTGCATCACGGCATTGTGTCAGGCGGCAGCACGCTAACCATGCAGGTAGCGCGATTGATCGACCCACAACCGCGTACGCTGCGTGGTAAGGTGGTTCAGGCCTGGCGAGCGCTACAGCTGGAGTGGCATTTATCCAAGCGTGACATTCTCACACTCTATCTTAATCGTGCGCCGTTTGGCGGCACGGTGGAAGGCATTGGCGCAGCAAGTTGGATGTGGCTGGGTAAGCCGCCATCTCAGCTCACCAAAGGTGAAGCAGCGTTGCTCGCCGTGCTGCCACAGGCCCCGAGCCGTCTGCGCCCGGACCGCTGGCCGCAACGTGCGGAAGCGGCGCGCAATAAAGTGCTGGATCGACTGGCAGAATATCAGGTGTGGTCGGCGCAGGATGTGGCGGATATTAAACAGGAAGCGATCTGGTTGCCGCCGCGACAAACGCCGCAAATGGCACCGTTGCTGGCACGCCGCCTGCTGTCGCTCTCTCCCGACAACAAAATTACCTCGACCATCGATGTGTCGCTGCAGCGCGAACTGGAGAGTCTGGCGTCAGCGATGAAAACCCAGTTGCCGCCACGCACCTCGCTGGCGCTGCTGGTAGTGGATCATCAGGATATGAAAGTGCGTGGCTATATTGGCTCGGTGTCATTCAATGACGACAGTCGCTTTGGCCATGTCGATATGATCTCCAGCGTGCGATCGCCCGGATCGGTGCTGAAACCTTTTGTTTATGGCATGGCGCTGGATGATGGCCTGATCCACGGTGAATCACTGCTGCAGGATGTGCCGCGCCGTTTCGGTGATTATCGCCCCGGAAACTTTGACTCCGGTTTTCACGGTCCGGTAAGTGCCAGCGAGGCGCTGGAGCGTTCACTGAACCTGCCAGCGGTGCAACTGCTGGACGCGCTTGGCCCGAAAACGGTGGCGGCGCGCCTGCGCAATGTCGGTCTGAACCTGCGCTTTCCGGCGGGATCCGAACCGAATCTGTCACTGGTGCTCGGCGGCACGGGCGCGCGGCTCGATGACATCGTGGCGGCTTATAGCGCTTTTGCCCGTCAGGGGAATGCCGCGCAGCTGCGCTGGTTGCCCAATCAGCGATTACAAGGGCGACCACTGCTTTCGCCGGGCGCAGCCGGGATTGGGCGACGTATTCTGGCGGGCGAAGCGCTGCCATCCGCGGCCATTCCTGATATTGCACCACTGGCCTGGAAAACCGGCACCAGTTACGGCTATCGCGATGCCTGGACGATTGGCATTACGCCCCGCTATTTAATTGGCGTGTGGGTTGGCAGGCCCGATGCCACGCCGGTTGCCGGTCAGTTTGGCTTTGCCTCTGCGGTACCGGTGATGAATCAGGTTAACAACCTGCTGGCGGGGCATATGCCGCTGCACGGCGTACCGCGCGATCCACGTCCGAAGAGCGTCAGCGCCATGAGTATTTGCTGGCCCGGAGGACAACCTTTGCCGCAGGGCGACGAAAATTGCCGCCAGCGCCGCCAAAGCTGGATACTGAATCAAACCGTGCCGCCGACACTGTTGGCACCCGGTCAGGAAGGGGTGAATGGTTTACGTCAGCGTTATTGGATAAACCCGCAGGGCTTACGCGTGGCTGCCGATTGCCCCGAGGCGCAGAGTCACGAACGTTTGATGTGGCCTCTGCCGCTGGAACCCTGGTTACCAGTGGCGGAACGCCGCCAGCAGCGCCTGCCGCCTGTTGATCCTCGCTGCCCACCCTTAAATCAGGGCAGCGCGCCACCGCTCTTGATCACCGGCGTGATTGAGGGGCAGCGTGTGCAGCCGCTGCCAGGCAAAGTGGTATTGGTGCTGCCGGTGGCCGTTCAGGGCGGAAAGGGGGCGCAGCGCTGGTGGTTTTTGAACGGGCAACCGGTGGAACAGAAGGCAGAACAAAACAGTGCGGCGCTGGTGCTCAGCGAACCGGGCCAGTATCAACTGGTGGTGATGGATGAGGCGGGCCAACTGGCATCCGTCTCATTTATTCGGGGTTAGATATCCGCGCATGCCAGATTTTGCGCGTGTTCGCCCCGACAAAAATCAATTATTTTCGATAATTCCACCAATCGGCAATAGGCAACGCCCGATGATGTCCCTATAATCGGCGCGTTTTCTTACCGGGAGCGAATTCCCGGTTTCTTCAGGATGCTAACTAGAGGTCATCATGGCAATCGAACGTACTTTCTCTATCGTTAAACCAAACGCCGTCGCTAAGAACGTGATTGGTGCTATCTACAACCGTTTCGAAAGCGCAGGCTTCAAAATCGTTGGCGCAAAAATGCTGCACCTGACCAAAGAGCAGGCTGAAGGCTTCTACGCTGAGCACAAAGGCCGTCCATTCTTCGATGGTCTGGTTGAGTTCATGACTTCTGGTCCAGTAGTTGTTTCTGTTCTGGAAGGCGAAAACGCCGTTCAGCGTCACCGTGATCTGATGGGTGCAACCAACCCAGACAACGCACTGGCCGGTACTCTGCGTGCTGACTACGCTGACAGCTTCACTGAGAACGCAACCCACGGTTCTGACTCAGCTGAATCTGCTGCACGCGAAATCGCATACTTCTTCGCAGAGAACGAAGTCTGCCCACGCACTCGCTAAGTGCGTTGCTGCCAATGCGGATAAACGACTTTACACCTTTTCATCATCGGTAAAGTCGTTCCCCTGGCATCATGCAGCAGATGTAGTACAATAATGCGCCCTTGTTGAGCCTGGCTCAGCGAGGGCGTTATTTTTTTCCTATTCTTAACCAGAGCCGTAACGTGTAACAACGAGGCCAGAGAACATTATGTCCGAACAGATTGTGACGCCGTCGTCCGCTTCCCCCGTGGTTGTTTCCCCAAAAAACGAAAAAATTAACCTGCTGGATCTTAACCGTCAGCAGATGCGCGAATTCTTTTTAGAGATGGGTGAAAAGCCGTTCCGCGCCGATCAGGTCATGAAGTGGATGTACCACTACTGCTGCGATGATTTCGAGCAGATGACTGACATCAACAAAGTGCTGCGTGGCAAATTGATGCAGCGCGCTGAAATCCGTGCGCCGGAAGTAGCGGAAGAGATGCGTTCCAGCGATGGCACTATCAAGTGGGCGATTCGCGTGGGCGATCAGCTGGTCGAAACCGTGTATATCCCGGAAGCTGACCGTGCAACGCTGTGTGTCTCTTCACAGGTAGGCTGTGCGCTGGAGTGCAAATTCTGTTCGACTGCGCAGCAGGGCTTCAACCGTAACCTGCGTGTTTCCGAAATCATTGGTCAGGTATGGCGCGCGGCGAAAATTATCGGCGCGGCGAAAATTACCGGCCAGCGTCCGATCACCAACGTGGTGATGATGGGCATGGGCGAGCCGTTGCTCAACCTGAACAACGTGGTGCCAGCAATGGACATCATGCTGGATGATTTCGGTTTTGGTCTGTCAAAACGTCGCGTGACGCTGTCTACCTCGGGTGTCGTGCCGGCACTGGATAAGCTGGGCGATATGATCGACGTGGCACTGGCGATTTCGCTGCACGCACCGAACGATGCGATTCGTGACGAAATTGTGCCGATCAACAAAAAGTACAACATCGAAACCTTCCTCGCGGCGGTTAAACGCTACATTGGGAAATCGAACGCCAATCAGGGCCGCGTGACCATCGAGTACGTGATGCTGGATCACATCAATGACAGCACCGACAACGCGCATGAGCTGGCTGCACTGCTGAAAGAGACGCCGTGCAAGATTAACCTGATCCCATGGAACCCGTTCCCGGGCGCGCCATATGGCCGTAGCTCCAACAGCCGTATCGATCGTTTCTCCAAAGTGCTGATGGATTATGGGTTTACCACTATCGTGCGTAAAACGCGTGGCGACGATATTGATGCGGCTTGTGGTCAGTTAGCGGGTGACGTTATCGACCGTACCAAGCGCACCTTGCGTAAGAAAATGGCCGGTGAAACCATCTCTGTGAAGGCGCTCTGAAACACGGCGCCTGGTGATACCCACCGGGCGTAAGCCGTGCCAGTCTCTCCTCTCAATGTCAGAGGGAGAGACTGAAATGCACAAAGGATTATCGGCAGTGTTGTTGGCGGGCTTTGTTGTAACCGGTTGTGTCAATCCACCGGTCCAGCAAGGCGCTGCGGATATCAGGCTACAGCTAGGGTTGCACTACCTGGCGGTGAAAGATTTTGCTGCAGCACAGCGTAATTTATTACGCGCTGAGCGGGCCGCACCGCAAGATTATCGTGTGCCGTTGGCGCTTGCGCGGCTGGCACAGGCGCAGCAGAATAGCGCGCAGACCCATTGGCACTACCAACGCGCCCAGCAGTTAGCGCCAGCGAATGGCTACATCGCTAACAATTACGGTGCGTTTCTTTGCGGTTTAAGGCAGTATGGCGAAGCGCATCAACAGTTTAAGCTGGCGATGGCTGCACAGGAAATCGAAGCTCGTCAGGATGCATTTCTGTTTTCGGGCTATTGTTACCTGCAGGCTGGAGAGAGTGCCTCAGCGCGCGAGTCTTTGAGCAACGCGCTGATTGCCGCACCGGAGCAGGGCAGTCAACTGCTTCTGGAAGTGGAAAGGCGGCTTGAACAGCAGGATCGCATGGCGGTTCCGCTGCTATTAGAAGTGTACCACCAGCGTTTGCCCGCAACGGCAGAGAGCCAGTGGTTACAAATACGTTTCGCCGCGCAACAGGGAAACGCTGCTGACGTTACACGTTATAGCGACCGGTTGGCGCGAAGTTTTCCACAATCGATACAGTACCAGCGTTATTTAGCTAATGAATACTGAAGCCACTCAAGAGAATTCTGCAGTACATTCCACAGGTGAACGCCTGCGTCTGGCCCGTGAGCAGATGGGGCTGACTCAGCAAAATGTCGCTGAACGCCTGTGCCTGAAACTTTCTACCGTACGAGACATTGAAGAGGATAAGTCGCCAGCTGATTTAGCTTCGACGTTCTTGCGCGGTTACATTCGTTCTTATGCTCGTCTGGTGCATGTGCCGGAAGATGACCTGTTGCCGATGATGGCGAAGCAGGCTCCCGTGCGCGCGGCCAAAATTGAGCCAATGCAGAGCTTCTCGTTAGGTAAGCGCCGTAAAAAGCGTGATGGCTGGCTGATGATTTTCACCTGGCTGGTGATTTTTGTGGTCATTGGTCTGACCGGCGCGTGGTGGTGGCAAAACCATAAAGCCTCGCAGGCCGATCTGGTCTCAATGGCCGACCAGAATGGCAGCAGCAGCGATAACAGTCAGTCTATTCCGCTGGGTGAAAACAGCACTGACAGCGCGACTGACAGTGATACCAATGCCGCCGGTACGCCGGTGGATAACGGTGCAGGTGCGGTTGCGACACCGAGTACCAGCAACAACGCGGCTTCGGCTGCCAACACCACTGCGCCTGCGACCAGCAGCGATAACGCCGTGGTTTCACCGAGCCAGGCACCGATCGATAACGCACCGCCAGCAGCCACCTCTCCGGCACCTGCCAACAGTGTACCAGCAGGTCAAATGCCGACCAGCAACGCGGCGGTAAGCCAGCCAGCGGGTGACCCAAATGCGGTGGTGATGAATTTCAAAGCCGACTGCTGGCTGGAGGTCACCGACGCTACTGGCAAGAAGCTGTTCAGCGGATTGCAACGTAGCGGCGGTAAGCTCAGCTTGTCCGGAACGGCTCCGTATCGTCTGAAAATTGGCGCTCCGAGTGCGGTTGATGTGCAATATCAGAATCAGCCCGTTGATTTAAGTCGTTTTATCCGTAATAACCAGGTTGCCCGTCTGACGCTGGGTGCGCAATAACGCGCAGCGCGCTTTCCGGGTAATTGTGGAGAGAGAATATGCATAACGAAGCACCCATTATCCGTCGCAAATCAACACGGATTTACGTCGGCAAGGTGCCGGTTGGTGATGGTGCGCCCATTGCCGTTCAGTCAATGACCAACACCCGCACCACGGATGTGGACGCCACGGTTAACCAGATTCGCCAGCTTGAGCGTGTCGGTGTCGATATCGTGCGCGTCTCTGTTCCGACCATGGATGCGGCGGAAGCGTTCAAACTGATTAAGCAACAGGTCAATGTGCCGCTGGTGGCGGACATTCATTTTGACTATCGTATCGCACTGAAAGTCGCCGAATATGGCGTCGACTGCCTGCGCATCAACCCCGGCAATATCGGCAACAATGAGCGTATCCGCCAGGTCGTGGATTGTGCCCGTCATTACAACATCCCTATCCGTATCGGCGTAAATGCCGGTTCACTGGAAAAAGATCTGCAGGAAAAATACGGTGAGCCAACGCCACAGGCGCTGCTCGAATCCGCGATGCGCCATGTTGATCACCTCGATCGCCTCAACTTTGATCAGTTCAAAGTGAGCGTAAAAGCTTCTGACGTGTTCCTGGCCGTTGAATCTTATCGCCTGCTGGCAAAAGCCATCGATCAGCCACTGCATCTCGGTATTACCGAAGCGGGTGGCGCGCGCGCCGGTTCAGTAAAATCAGCGATTGGCCTGGGCTTGCTGCTGGCAGAAGGGATCGGCGATACGCTGCGCATCTCGCTGGCGGCGGATCCGGTGGAAGAAGTCAAGGTCGGTTACGACATTCTGAAATCGCTGCGCATTCGATCACGCGGTATCAACTTTATTGCCTGCCCAACCTGTTCACGTCAGGAATTTGATGTGATTGGGACGGTGAATGCGTTGGAAGAACGTCTTGAAGACATCATCACGCCAATGGATATCTCGATTATCGGTTGTGTGGTGAACGGTCCTGGCGAAGCCACTGTTTCGACCATGGGCGTGACGGGCGGTAGCCGTAAAAGTGGTTTCTACGAGGACGGTGTGCGTCAGCGCGATCGCCTCGATAACGACAATATGATCGACCAGCTGGAAGCACGTATTCGTGCCAAGGCCAGCATGCTGGATGAAAGCCGCCGCATTAACGTGCAGCAGCTGGAAAAGTAAGGGACGGTGCGCGCCCGCCGCGTGCCGGTTTGTGATTGAACCTGTGCGGTTTCATCCTCATAAGGTATGATGCCGGACAGGTTTTTTTGTATTAAGAGATTCTAACGTGGCGAAGAATATTCAAGCGATCCGTGGGATGAACGACTACCTGCCGGCGGATACTGCGATTTGGCAGCGTATTGAGGGCACCCTGAAGCAGGTGCTGGCCAGTTATGGCTTTAGCGAAATCCGTTTGCCGATTGTAGAGCAGACCCCGCTATTTAAACGCGCTATCGGTGAAGTCACCGATGTGGTTGAAAAGGAGATGTATACCTTTGACGACCGCAACGGTGAAAGCCTGACTCTGCGTCCGGAAGGCACCGCGGGCTGCGTGCGCGCCGGTATTGAGCATGGTCTGCTGTACAATCAGGAACAGCGTCTGTGGTACATCGGTCCGATGTTCCGCTACGAACGTCCGCAGAAAGGTCGTTACCGCCAGTTCCATCAGATTGGTGCGGAAGTGTTTGGTCTGCAAGGCCCGGACATTGACGCCGAACTGATTATGATGACCGCGCGCTGGTGGAAAGCGTTAGGTATCGCTGAACACGTGAGTCTCGAACTCAACTCTATCGGCTCACTGGAAGCGCGCGCGAACTACCGCGACGCACTGGTGGCCTTCCTTGAGCAGCACAAAGACAAACTGGATGAAGATTGCAAACGTCGTATGTACAGCAATCCGCTGCGCGTACTCGACAGCAAAAACCCTGACATCCAACTGTTACTCAACGATGCGCCGACGCTGAATGAATATCTCGATGAAGACTCACGCGCGCACTTCGACGGGCTGTGCAGCCTGCTGGATGACGCGGGTATCGCTTACACCGTGAACCAGCGTCTGGTGCGTGGCCTCGATTACTACAACCGCACCGTGTTTGAGTGGGTGACCAACAGCTTAGGTTCACAGGGCACGGTGTGTGCCGGTGGACGCTACGATGGTCTGGTTGAACAGCTGGGTGGTCGCGCTACGCCAGCGGTCGGTTTTGCCATGGGTCTTGAGCGTTTGGTATTGCTGGTCCAGGCGGTTAATCCAGAATTTGAACCGACGCGCATTGTTGATGTCTATGTTATCGCTTCGGGGCAGGGCGTTCAGTCCGCTGCGATGCAATTGGCGGAAAAACTGCGTGATGCAGATCCGGCGCTGAAGCTGATGACCAACTTCGGTGGTGGTAACTTCAAGAAGCAGTTTGGCCGTGCAGACAAGTGGGGCGCACGCATTGCGCTGGTGCTGGGTGAAGACGAAGTGAAAGCGGGTCAGGTCGTGATTAAAAACCTGAGCACAGGCGATCAACAAACCGTTGCCCAAAGCGAAGCCGCTGCGACATTGCGCACGCTGCTGCAGTAAACGCAGCACTGCAACAGCCATTTAAAGGAGAGGGATTGCGTGGAAGTTTACAGCAACGAAAACGAACAGGTTGACGCACTGCGTCAGTTCTTTGCGAACAACGGCAAAGCGCTGGCTGTGGGTGTGATCATCGGCATTGCTGCACTGGGTGGCTGGCGTTTCTGGACCAGTCATCAGGATGGTGCGGATAAAGCTGCGTCGGCACAGTATCAACAACTGACCACTGCGATGCAGGCGGATAAGCCGCAAACGCTGGAAGCGGTTGCCGCCTTTGCCAATGAAAATAACAACACTTATGGCGCACTGGCTTCGCTCGATTTAGCGAAACAGTACGTTGAAGCAAATCAGTTAGATAAAGCCATTACGCTGCTTCAGAGCGGGCTGAAAGATACCAAAGATGCCAACCTGCAGGCGGTGATTAACCTGCGTCTGGCACGCATTCAACTGCAGCAAAATCAGGCCGATGCCGCACTTTCAACTCTTAACAATGTTAAGGGTGATGGCTGGACAGCCATTATTGCGGACATTCGTGGCGAAGCACTGCTGAGCAAAGGCGACAAGCAGGGCGCACGTGATGCCTGGAGCAAAGGTGCTGAATCGCAGGCCTCTCCTGCGTTGAAGCAAATGCTGCAGATGAAGATGAATAACTTAAGTTAAGCCAGTCAAGAGAGCGCACATGGAATTACGTAAATACCTGCTGCCAGGGCTGATTTCAGTCACTCTGCTCAGCGGTTGCTCGCTGTTCAGCGGCGAAGAAGATGTAGTAAAAATGGCTCCGCTGCCGAAAGTGGAAAACCAGTTTACGCCACAGACGGCCTGGAGCACCTCGGTGGGTGATGGCGTTGGCGATTTCTATTCCAATCTGCATCCAGCCTGGCAGGACGGTACCGTCTATGCGGCCGACCGCTTTGGCGTAGTGAAAGCCCTGGATGCCAGCAACGGTAAAGAGAAATGGAAAGTCGATCTCTCTGAGAAAACCGGTTTCTTCTCGAAAAACATCTCAGCTCTTCTCTCTGGCGGCATTACCGCTACCAGCGATCGCATTTATATCGGCAGCGAGCGCGGCCAGGTCTTTGCACTGAACAATAACGATGGCAGCATCGCCTGGCAGACGAAAGTCGCCGGTGAAGCGATGTCGCGTCCAGTTGTGAGTGATGGCCTGGTACTGATCCACACCAGCAACGGTATGTTGCAGGGGCTGGACCAGAGTACTGGCGCGATCAAATGGAGCGTCAACCTCGATATGCCTGCGCTGTCACTGCGCGGTGAATCTGCACCGACTGTGGCATTCGGTGGTGCGATTGTCGGTGGTGACAATGGCCGCGTGAGTGCAGTAATCATGAACCAGGGGCAGTTGATTTGGCAGCAGCGTATTTCGCAACCAAGTGGCGCCACAGAGATTGATCGTCTGAGCGATGTGGATACGACGCCGGTTGTGGTTAACGGTGTGATCTATGCGCTGGCTTACAACGGTAATCTGACCGCGCTGGAACTGCGTTCAGGCCAGATTCTGTGGAAACGCGAAATCGGCGGCGTGAAAGACATGGTGGTTGATGCGGGTCGTATTTACCTGGTCGATCAGGATGACCGCGTGATTGCGCTCAATGCCGACGGTGGCGTGGCCATCTGGCGCCAGAGCGATCTGCTGCATCGCAACCTGACTTCACCAGTGCTGTTTAACGGTTATCTGGTGGTTGGCGATAGCGAAGGTTATGTGCACTGGATTAACACCCTTGACGGGCGCTTTGTTGCGCAGCAGAAACTGGACAGCGATGGCTTCCAGACTGACCCGGTGGTTGCCGGTGACAAGCTGCTGATCCAGGCGAAGGGCGGCGAAGTTTACGCCATCACTCGTTAAGATTGGGCTTTGCAGGAACCGGCTTCCTGCTCGCTAATACGGCTCCTGATTCGTCAGGGGCCGTTTCGTTTTTAGTCAGGCATGGTATTCTTAGCGCCTTCAGCCTGACGCCTTCTGGCAAATGTCGTTATAATCACGCCATTCGGGCGATTTATTTTTAAAACTGAGGCAAGTGTTATGGTACCTGTGGTCGCGCTGGTTGGGCGTCCCAATGTGGGAAAATCTACGCTATTTAACCGCTTAACGCGCACTCGTGATGCGCTGGTAGCGGATTTTCCTGGACTGACTCGCGATCGCAAATATGGTCGCGCCGAAGTGGAAGGGCGCGAATTCATTGTTATTGATACCGGCGGTATTGATGGCACCGAGGAAGGCGTCGAAAACCGCATGGCAGAACAATCGCTGCTGGCGATTGAAGAAGCGGATGTGGTGCTGTTCCTGGTGGATGCGCGTGCGGGTGTGATGCCGGCCGATCAACAGATCGCCAATCACCTACGTTCGCGCGAAAAAGCCACCTTCCTGGTCGCGAACAAAACTGACGGTCTCGATCCTGATGCTGCCGTGCTGGATTTCTATGCGCTGGGCTTGGGTGACATTCACCCGATTGCGGCCTCGCACGGTCGCGGTGTGAACAACCTGCTTGAAGCTGCGTTGCTGCCATGGATGGAAGAAGCCGTTCCGGAAGTGGAGTTGACGGAAGAAGAAGAAAACGCCGCTTACTGGGCCGCGTTAGAAGAAGAAGAGGACGAGAAGGCGTTGGCGGAGGAGGAAGAAGAAAACTTCGACCCGACCACCTTGCCGATCAAGCTGGCTATCGTTGGCCGTCCTAACGTCGGCAAGTCCACGCTGACTAACCGCATCCTGGGTGAAGACCGCGTTGTGGTCTTCGATATGCCGGGCACCACGCGTGACAGCATCTACATTCCAATGGAACGTGATGAGCGCGAGTATGTGTTGATTGATACCGCCGGTGTGCGTAAACGCGGGAAAATCACCGAAACCGTAGAAAAATTCTCTGTCATCAAAACGCTGCAGGCCATTGAAGATGCCAACGTGGTGATGCTGGTGATTGATGCACGTGAAGGCATTTCCGATCAGGATC
>NZ_DAMDQC010000013.1:0-50947 GCF_032082325.1 Pantoea sp. CTOTU50773
GCCCATTGCTTCGCCGTCGCCGTGCCCGCTGGTGAACATTAATGCCGCGCCAACCTGGGCATGCTGAGCAAAACGTGGAAACATCGTGCGTTGGTTATCGCGCGTCAGGTGGAAGAAGCTGTCCCATGCGATGATGCCGTTAAAAGTCTTCTCAAGTGCCAGCGTGCGCATATCGGCAACATGCCACTGCGCCTGTGGGAACCGTTCACGACAGCGGGTGATCATCGGCTCGGATGCATCTACTCCCGTGACCTTAAATTGCTGCTGTAAAAAGTACTGCGCAATTGGAATACCTGCACCGCAGCCCACATCCAGGATCTCACCGCCAGCAGGAATCAGATCCAGAAAACGCGCCAACCAGTGCTGCTCGATGAAGTGCTTAATGCGGTAGTTATCCCAGACTTCGGCACCTTCCCGATACAGATCAATAATATGTTCAGCTTCTTTCTCGTGATTCATGATTTGGCTTCATGTGAGGTGGAGGGGGGAATCATAATGCTCAGCATTCTCTTGCGAAATCATATCGCTTCCTTATCTGAATTTTTTTCTAGCTCACGCTTAACGGCGCTCAACGTTCTGCGCCGAATCAAACCACTTCCCGCTCTTATCGCCAGCCAATAAGTTGCCATCTTAAAGTGAGAGGCTTTGTCGGGGCAGTGGATGAACGTTTCCGTAATAAGTTCGGACTGGCTGTCATTAATGATATTAACTTGATAGCGCAGCAACAGCTTTGCAGCACCCGGCCGCGCGGGCTGCTGATACTCTTCAGCGTCTGAAATGTTTTCCAGACCAAAGTCGGCGCGCCAAAACTCCCCTCTTAACCCATAGCAAAGTTCAAAATCAGAGGCGTGAAGAAGCGTGAAGGTTTGCAGACCGAATTGATCATCCTGGGATACAGGGGCCTTTCTTTGCAGTTTACGCGGCAACTGTCGTATCGACATCAATGCCCGGATCACCGCATCATGCTCAAGATCGAAGGCCTTGATAAGCGGAATGATCTTTTCCGGGCTGGTGGTTTGGATTAGCGCGCTGTGTTTTTCGTGGAACTGGAAATCAGGCAGGTAGGGCGGAACGTCACTCCAATTAGTCAGCATTTTCTTTGACACAAAACCCAGTGAAATCATCCTTAACCTCGTTTTGGGGTGTTAATGCAGAGCCCGTTGCATGCGGCACATGTTCACTAACATAGACAGGTTGACTGCGAAATTAAAGAATGGAATGCGCACTCGCAAGGGAAGGGGGGCCTGTAGCGGGTCATCCTAAGGATGAAAATGCGCCCGGTGGCGCATTTTTTTTGCGACTAAGGAACCAACCGGAGATATCCTGCACTGAACAAGATTCGCCCACTCAAATTTCGGAGAAGAAAATCGATGAAAAGCGCAACTGCAAAGTCCTATAAAAAAGCGAACGAGATGTTGAAAAGTGGCGAATTCAGGGAGGTTGTTCTGGATTTCAACATCAGTGCCGATGAATTTTTTGAACTTGCGGATCGCTGGGCAGAACGAGGAGCCAAAATCAAAAAAGAAGATGGCTCGTTTGTTATCAGGCTAGCTAAATGATGGTCAGCAAAAGTTAAAAATTGCGATCTACGCAACGTCGGACGAGGCGAAGTCCGCGTGGAGCAGGTCATAAGGCCTCAATAACAACAGACAGGCGCTTCATCACGTGATGAGCTGCCCGGGATAGCTGTCTTGTAGAGTTAATGCACAGCCCCAGAATCAGAGGACGCAGCGGCCTGTTCTTTAGAGGAACAAAATGTAAACGTCCCGCTTTGACATCTTCCATGACGTCGAGCCAGCACAGCACACTCACGCCGGCTCCTCCCGCAATGAGCGCTTTAATCAGGCGGATATCATTGCAGGAGATAGCGGTTTCAGGCAGCTGACGTGCATGGGCATAAATTGATCGGACACGTTCGTGAACGACCAGTGATTTACCTGGAAGAATATGCTTTTCTTCATTCAGGTCAGACAGGGAAAGCGCCACATTATCCTTAAATCTGTGCTGAGGCGGCAGAACAATGCCCATCTCGATCTCTGCGAAGGCGAACACTTCAAGTCCGACAAGGCTTTCCGGGTCGAGAATCAGTCCAAAATCAATTTCGGAATCCCGTACCTGCTGTGTGACTACTGCGCTGCTTTCAACATTTAGCTGGAGATCCAGCCAGCTATGCTCTTGAGCAATTGCAGAAATCTCGTCACAGAGTTGGCCCTCCGTCAAAGCCTGAACCAGCCCGATACTGACCTTACCGCGCCTGAGCCCCTTAATCTCATCAAATCTATGTTTTGTCACGTTAAAGTCACGTTGCCAGCGGAGTAGGTCGGTTTAGAGAAGTTCACCTGCCGTTGTCATACGCATGCCTCCCGGCAGTCGCTCAAACAAAGGTATACCCAGATCTTCTTCCGCCTGGAGGATCTGCCGATTAATGGCTGAAGCGGAAACGTGCAGCCTTTCCGCTGCTTTTCGAAGACTTCCATGGCGCGCAACCTCCATAAAGTAGGCTGCAAAACGGGAAAACGGACTCATGGCGACTCTGTATAGTTTTATGCAACAGGTACGTGCATTTATGCTGATGGATTAGTACACCTTAAATTACCCATACTGTCATGGCAATGCACAGGCTAATCATCCAGGCGATGAGATCGCGCTTTCGCACAGTACTAATAAGAGGTGAGTTTATGACACAAAAGAAGCTTCATTTAGCCTTGTTCCTATTCCCGGGATATCACCTCGGAGCCTGGAGATTGCCGGACGCCATTCCTGAAATAGATCTGGACATCGACCATCTGGTGCACGCAGCACAGCTTGCAGAAGCCGCCAAACTGGATGCCATCTTTTTCGAAGACCAGGCCGCCGTGCGTCGTAGTAATGATATCCTGGCGGGTGACAAATACGGTGCGGCTAACCCCCGTTCAATCCACTTTGACCCTACGATGGTGCTGCCGCTTCTCGCAGCCCATACCTCCAGATTGGGTCTGGCTGCCACAGCCACGACGACGTTTAACGAACCGTTCAACATTGCGCGTCGGTTCTCAACTCTCGATTTTATTAGCAAGGGGAGAGCGGGATGGAATTTAGTCACTTCCTTTAACGAAGATGAAGCGCAAAACTATGGCCTGGATGCCCATGTTGGCCACGCAGACCGTTATGGAAGGGCGGAAGAGTTCGTCGACGTTGTTAACGGCCTCTGGGAATCATGGGATGAGGATGCTATCACGCGGGATAAGCAGAGCGGTGTTTACTTCGATGTTGATAAAATGCATTTTCTTCAGCACCAGGGGACGCATTTTAAGGTTCGTGGTCCACTTCCGATGGGTCGCAGCCCACAAGGCCGACCTGTTATTTTTCAGGCCGGTGCATCAGAGCCCGGCCGTGCGCTGGCGGCACGAACAGCTGATGTGGTATTTACACTGCAATCCACCATTGAAGGCGGGCGCGCATTTCGTGCTGACATTCGTCGGCGCGCTCAGGAATTCGGGCGCTCACCCGATTCAATCAAAATCATGGTGGGGCTTACTCCCATCATTGCCGAAACAGACCAGAAGGCCAAAGAACTGGCCGATCAAATGTTAGCCCTGATTCCAGATGACATTGCCCTAAGTAATCTGAAACCCCTAGCGGGTGGGGTCGATTTTCGCCAGTTTGACCTTAATGATCTTGTACCAGAACTGCCTGAATCAAACGCGGGAAAATCGCACCGGGACGCAATTATGGCCATTTCCCGTGATAAAAATCTCTCCGTCCTTGAAACTGCCCGCTACTTCGCGGAAGGCAGTTATCTAAAAGCCATCGGTTCCCCAGCCACGGTTGCCGATCAGATGCAAGCCTGGCTTGATGCCGATGCCTGTGATGGATTCCTTGCCGTGCCCACTCATTTCCCAACAGGGGTAGAGGCATTAACTGGACTTCTGGTGCCGGAACTGCAACGACGAGGCATCTTTCGTACCGAATATGAAGGAACCCATCTGCGGGACCACCTCGGACTGACTAAATATTGACTGATAACAGAGCGTATAAAGCTAACAGTGCTGACCTGCTCCCCATTTATTCACACTGAATGCTGACAGCAATGTCCACACAGCGAGCACTGGGGACATTGGCTGTTATGGATGTCTGCTCTGTGCCAGAAGCAGACCATTCAACAAAATATTTCTAAGTGAATCAAGCATCCATACCAGCAGTTTAGATTAATCAACAGAGTTACCGGGAAGTCTTAGTAATAGACTATTGTAAAAAGCGTCTGTACGCTGTAGGTTGTTGAAAATAGGTTCGATAAATGGTGATTTCTCAGTTGGTTAGCCGATATCAAATAGATGTCCGCATATTAACTGTTAGCTCCCATTCGTGTGTCACCAAATTATAAGGATGCATATAATTTGTCTCAATATATAAAGTTAGGTGATGACCAATTTCCAATACAGTTGGATCCACATGGTGACAATGGTGCTTTTAAAGTTATAGGTGACTGTGTTTGGGCAAAAGCTGAAGATGAAATTACACCGGATTTTTTACGCTCAAGGATCGAACCTTGGCTAACCGCACTTTTTCAATCAGAGCACCTTAATCTACTTGTCGGCGCAGGTCTTAGCTCTGCTGTACAGGAATCGGCAACAGGGCAAAAGCCACAAGGTATGGGATGGATACAAGATCTAAAAGTTTGTAAATTGGAAATAGATGCTTATGTAGAAAAAACAGCAAAAGCTGCTGGTAGAGATAAAGGTAATATTGAAGACCAAATTCGCTCTATTAATGAATTAATTAAAGGTTTAGAAATCCTCGTTGCGTTAAACCCACTCCCTATAGTGCCACCGCCGCCACCAAATCCGCCATATAGATATTTCCCAACTGAGTTAAACCTGTTAAAAGAAGAGCTTTCAAGGTGTTTGAGGCAGTTTGCAGAATCGGTAAGCAATGGTGAAAAATCAATCCGTGACGCTAGACCTGATAAAAAGATAGAAACATTTAATTATTTAGTTAATTTTTTGATGAGTTTTTCAAGTCGAACTGCGACACGTGATAGGTTGCATATTTTCACAACAAATTATGATCGGATTATTGAAACTGGAGCTGAACTAGCTGGCCTTAGGTTAATTGATCGATTTGTCGGTAGTATCGCGCCAATATTTAGATCATCACGTTTAGAGGTTGATTATCACTACAACCCACCTGGTATACGAGGCGAGCCAAGATATTTAGAAGGGGTTGCTCGTTTTACTAAACTTCACGGTTCATTAGACTGGTTTGCTACCGAAGGAGTAATCAGACGTTTTGGGTTACCATTTGGTGCGACTTCTGTTGAACCATTTTTACAAGCCGAAAGTACTGGTACTGCTAACTACCAGCAGTTGATGATTTATCCAAACTCAGTCAAGGATCGTGAAACTTCAGAATACCCCTATGTAGAGTTGTTCAGAGATTTAGCATCAGCAACATGCCGCCCAAATAGCACCCTTATAACCTATGGTTACAGTTTTGGTGATGAGCATATAAATCGTGTGCTTAAGGATATGCTAACAATACCTTCGACACATATTGTGATTATTGCCTATGGCGATCCACTTGGAAGGATCTTGAGCTTTATAAAAGAAAGCGGACGTCGGGCTCAAATATCTTTATTACTTGGCAATCATTTCGGAGAACTAAAAATATTAGTCGATTACTACCTTCCAAAAGCAGCTATAGATCGCTCGTCAATTCGCATGGCCGAATTGTTAAAGTCTAGAGGTTTATATCCAGCAACGTTCAAAAGTAAATCAGGTGGTGAAGAATGAGCTCACTACCTATCGAACAAGGTGAACAATTAAGGATAGGAACTGTAGACTTTGTTTCACCTAATGAAATTAGAGCCGTACTTGATATCGATTCACCAGATTCCGTTGCCTTAAATGCTGGAACCCCAAGAAACTTCCCAAGAGTAAATAGTTATGTTTTAATCTTTTGTGATAACGGCTATTTGGTTGCACAAATCGAGTGGCTTGCTGTTGAAATTTCGTCCTATCCTAAACAAAGAGATATTCAAGATTTTGGTTTAGTTAACCTACCCTTTCCACAGAAAAAAATTAGCTTAAATCCAGTCGGCACTCTCAAGCGAGTTTCGAAAAAAGGCGTTGATTCATTTAAATTTCAACGGGGTTCAGAATCATTTCCTTCAATTGGTTCTGCCATCTTACTGCCGACGGATTTTCAGCTTAAATCGATAGTAGAATCTGGCAATAATCGTAGAGTTATTATTGGACATAGTCCGCTTGCAAATAATGCTAACGTCGCAGTAGACCCTGATAGATTATTTGGTAGGCATATAGCTGTGCTAGGCAACACTGGCAGTGGTAAATCCTGTTCAGTTGCAGGGCTTATTCAGTGGTCGTTAGAAGCGGCGATGGAGTCAGAAATCAGGCCAAATGCAAGGTTCATTGTGCTTGATCCAAACGGTGAATATACCCGAGCGTTAGGCCCATCTACAAAATTCAAAGGCCGAGTATTTAAAGTTGAAGCGGGGCAAGATGAAAACCAACTACGAGTACCCTCATGGTTTTGGAATAGTGCGGAATGGGCGTCTTTTACGCAAGCAAGCCCTAAAGCACAATTACCTTTGCTGAAGCGTTCATTAAGAGCAATGCGGAACGAAAATTTTAAACTGGAAGTTGATTCAAATATCGAGATAAAACGTTTTTTAGGCAATGTGTTAGTAACACTAAAGCATGATAAAAGCTCAGGTAAACCATTCGGAAACTATGGTCCTGCCATTGGGTTTTGGGAGCTACTTAAAAAGTGGAAGGCAAGCTTAGAGCATTATCGCGACCTTACTAGTGCTACACAATTAAGTGATCCAATAATAAAAATGCAGTTATATATTGATGAGAGAACTAAGAGCGATACCAGAAAAAATGTAACTATGCAAGCCACCGTACCTGAGATTGATGTATTAATTGAATCTGTTGAATTGGTTTTCAAAAGTTTTGGTGGCAATGAAAATGATTTATTTCCCAAAAATGAAGATATTCCAGTTCCTTTTGAAGGATGGAATTTAGTCTCCTATTTGGAAGCCTTGGCTCAGGAAAATGGAAGCGAGCAATATGTTGAATATTTAGTTACCAGAATCCGTACAATGCTTTCAGATACAAGAATGAAACCTATTACCAATGACGCAGAACAAAAAGTTGATTTAGCTAAGTGGTTAGAAAGTTATCTTGGTAAAGATGGCGATGGTAAGCATGATAACTATATTTCAATCATTGATCTGTCTTTAGTTCCAAACGAAATCACCCATCTAGTTACTGCTGTAATTTCAAGAATTATATTTGAATCATTACAACGCTACAGGCGGCTAAATAATAAACCCTTGCCTACAGTCCTTGTGGCTGAAGAAGCGCATACATTCATTAAGCGCTATCGTGATGATTCTGAAAATCAGGATGTCGCTACTGTTTGTTGTCAAGTGTTTGAAAAAATAGCACGCGAAGGAAGAAAGTTCGGCCTTGGTATGATGATTTCGTCCCAGAGGCCTTCGGAGTTATCACCTACTGTTTTATCTCAATGCAATACTTTTCTGCTACATAGGATTAGTAACGATAAAGATCAAGAGCAAGTAAATAAAATGGTACCTGATAATTTACGCGGATTGCTTCGAGAGCTACCATCACTACCTTCTCAGCATGCAATCTTAATGGGCTGGGCGTCCGAGCTTCCTATTCTGGTTAAAATGAAGAATCTAGCAAAAGAACAGCAACCTCATTCAGACGATCCTGATTTCTGGGATGTGTGGACAAGAATAGATGAAAACGGGAACCCAGTTGAGCGAAATACTGATTGGGATGCAGTTGTGAAGGAATGGCAGCAGAGATAACAGCTAACAAGCCTCTCAAATATTGAGCGCTTCTCACTTAGCTCTCTAATTACTGGAGAGTAGAGTGTAATGTCAGGAATTCGTTTAAAGGATACCTGATGACTACTCAGTCTGTCAGCTTTGTGCCACAAAAAGAAGATCTCATCGTGTAAGATTCTTAATTTAATGATAACTAGAATTAAATTTTCAAATCAGACAATTAAATAACATGGAGTGATAGAGCATGTTTTTATAATTTCCAACTGGGCGGAAATATCTCATTATTATCGCGGTGGTTCATTATTATTAGGAAATGGAGCCAGCATGGCAATAGATGATCGCTTCGGTTATTCATCAATTATTGAGCATGAACGTGAGCACGGATTTCTAACTAATGATATTGAACAGTTATTTTATTTTTTTAATACCGCAGACTTCGAACTTGCATTAAGATTGGTGTGGCAAGCACCAAATGTTAACCGCTCGCTAAGAATTCAAGATGAAAGAACACATGCTGCATATGTGCGAGTACGCGAATGTTTGATATAGTCAGTGAGAGATATACATCCTGAGCATCAAAGAATATCAGGGGACTTGCCTTCAATATATCACTTTATCAAGAATTTTAGAACAGTTGTTTCATTAAATTATGATTTAATAATTTATTGGGCAATTATGTATGGCACTGGAATATATGACAATCATTCTCTGAAAGATTGCTTTGTTAGGGGGCAGTTTTATGAAAATTGGAGAAATTTTCGGAATCCACTATATTACGGGGAAGTTACTACGCTTGTCTTTTGTCCTCATGTCAGCTTGATTTTATGCCGCAATAGTGTTTAGACTGAGTTTAAAATAACCAACCATGAGCAGGGTTTACTAGAAACCGTACTGAGAGAGTGGCAATCCGAGCAAGTAGTACCTTTATTCGTCAGTAAAGGAACCTCTCAGCAGAAGATAAATTCAAAATAGCAGCTACTTAAACACTGTGTATAGAGAAGTTCTCACCAGTTTGGATGATTGCCTGGTCATCTATGGTTGGGGATTATGTCCACAAGATGAATATATTTTACAACGTATAGCTTCATCAGGGATCAGAAAGATTGCAGTTTCAGTTTATATGAATGATCAGGCCTACTGTAGCAGGGTTTTTGATATAATCATTAGGATTTTGGGTGTCAATGTTCAAGTGGATTTCTTTAATAGTGAAAGTCCTAATTGTTGGAACAACATTGATCACTAAAAAGATGATGCAGTCTATTCAATATTTAAATGAACCTAATGCTACTGTATATTCATCTTAAAGCTAGTTATCACCTCGGCTCCTAACTCATAGGGAGGCTTAAGTGCCCCTTTGCAAGGCCGATTGTGGCCAGTATTGGGCATAGCTAGGACCCTAGTATATTAATCATCGGATTGTTGGTCATGCTGACACGCTCACCGATGATTAAGACCCCCCAATTTAAGTATTGCCTTCATGAGGGGTGTGAACAACTGCGAACTTCTGTTCCTCGCTCATAGCTGCCGACGATTATCCTTCTACAGGCCGGTTAACAATGGACAAGATTGTTCCACTCCTGCCTCATTATTTCCCATAATTCAGAGTCCAATACACCTTCTATATATCGTTTCTTACCAGTCTGGATAAGCCGCCACCCTGATTTGTAGATATTTTTTTCGAATCGACATTTATGCTTGCCTTGGGAGCACGCTGGATTTCCCGCTGAAAAGTGTTAAACCAGAATTCCGTAACCACCTTGCTGGCTTTTGTCATTATCCTTTACGCTGACATTCAGGCACAAGCCAAAATCCCCGATTGTTGTCCTGTTCGTCTGAAAGACATATAAGACCAATAACGACGGATGGGACCTAGTTTCGCCTGATTGTCCAGAACCAAGCCGTTCCTTTCTCTGATGCAGGCAACGCAATCGTGTTGATATAGCGGCGTGCATCATCGTCTGGGAAAGAACATGGAACCCCTTGTAGCAAGATGACAAACAATTTCCCATTGCGGAAAAATTTGCTGAATTGGATGTGTATCTTTAGCTTGAAATGGTTGAAGATAAAGACGTGCAGTTTCTAGTTGAGGAGCTTTCATAGGTCATCCTTATACGAAAAAATTACCAATTCAGAAATTAATAGCATTTTTCAAAAAACTTAACGAATTTCACAAGTCTTTGTTTATTCCCAGTCTGCACACTAGCTAGCGTTTCAGGGGTACCAAGTTAGATTGGCAGTGAGTAATGTTCGCACTTCGCTCATAGCTAACCATACCACTCTAGTCTGGTCCGTTCCGTGCAAAGAGCGGACGTTAGTCATTTACGCTAAACTAAAGAAAGGATATCAATTTATTTTATAACATTAAAAAACCATTTATTTGGAAATTAATTTCAACATTGGTGTTTGGAGATGAAGATGGAATTGCTCACTGTCATTCATGCAAACCATCTAAATAGTATACAGCTCTGGATAATTGTTAAAAAAATAACCATGAGCTAATTGTTGTCTTGCGAGAACTTTCATTTCATTCCAGACACTTGGATGGTGCTTCTCTGCAATTTCATTTCTTTTATTTTTTAATTGACTAGCGGAACCACCGTTCTTTTTAAGATTATCATAAGCAACCAATGCGTCTTTATAACCAGCATAAGCACTGCGTCTGGCTTTACTTAAGTAATCTCGTTCGTTAAGTCCCAACGTTTTTAGCGTATAAACTGCACGTTTATACTCACTAGTTCCAATCGGAAACCTAGGAACAAATAACCCTGTAGTTAAGTCCAAGGTGATAAAATCAGTTGGATCATCATAGGCTGGATCTATAAACATTGGGTTTCCAGGTGTAGGTGGCACTACTGGTAAATTTCTCAATCTTGTTATATCAAATTGGTTACCTTGTTGATCAAATACAGCAAACTTATCCTTTTTATGAGATCCGTTACAGGGGCCACAGGAGAATAGATAATTTTGCCAGACGAAGGTTTTTTCAGGAAAAAATGCTTTGGGCCAAATATGTTCTACCTCATCAGCCGCGGAATCCTCGCAATAATGACAACGTCTTGCACCACAACAAATTAGATCTAGTGTATCCCGGATTGATTGAAAATGATTCCTATTTTTTGACTCCCAAGAATTTTTTGCTGAATTGACTTTTTCTTCATACGAGGGTTTATTATTAATGACATTTTGTTGATCTTGAAGATACGTTTTTACGGGGCCAAATATACTAATTTGTGTAAGTTTAAGCATTATTTTGTGTCCAAGGTTTCAATCATTGAACCGAAGATAGCCTGAAGCTTAGATCTTTTGTCTCTTTCACTATTATTTAGCTCACCGGAACGAGAGCGGACATTCAGATATGCTAATTCATAAAACATTTCTTGTGCTTTTTCTGAACGCTCTATACCTACGCCAAATGCTCCAGAACTTATGGCTTCTACAATGTCATCATAAAGAAGACGATCAAGTGCTACCCCTGTAATACGTTCGGCGATTCCATTTGTTCCGGGAAGTGAAAGTCTTGTTATCGAGCCAGTAATTGCACCTTGGCAGACAAGGGGGCTATGTGTCGTAACAATAAATTGGATATTAGGGAAATGTTCTGTTAGCCATGGACCTATCAGTCGTTGCCAGCGCGGATGAAGCTGAACATCAATTTCATCTATAATGACAACTCCAGGCACAACTATTTTTTTGTTTTTATCACTAAATATTTTATCTGTACCGGATTTTTGACAAAGCTGACGAATGAGTTCAAGCGTCATACTCAATACTGAGCGAAAACCATCACTGAGGTTATTTATATCAACTAGTGCGCCGTTAATATCTCTAAATATAACACCTTCAGGAGTGACTTCTTGAAGGGTTTCACCGTTAGGAAGGAAGCCTTCTTGGTTAACAAACTCTTTGATTTTACTCAATAAGTCACCTGAAAGAGATTTTTTACCTTTTCTTTGGTCATTTAGTTTATTGTGATCTAAATAAATCAACCAGCTGATGATTTCTGTCAATGCCACATCTTCGCCAAATAGTGATAGGTGACTTGCTAATCTTGGCATTTGGTAAAATGTTTTTTCATGGACCTGATTGCCACCCGTGAAACGTCGATAAGGTCCGAACGAGAATGCACACCATCCACTGCCCCCACCCCATATGTGCCTGTTAGGTGAAGGAGTTATTTCAGTGGAAGTGATACCGTCTTCAGAGATTTTAACTGTTGCTCTTAATTTATCAGAAGTCGTTTTACCTTTCCCAGACCACTGATCAATTTCACTTTGAGTAAAATTAATGCTGATTTTGGCTTCATTGCTGCCCTGCCGAACCCACTGTTTCCAATATAAACGAAGTCCCATCGCTTGCTGTGGGCCCATTATGGCAAGCGCACAGGCTCTGAGAAACGTGGACTTCCCTGAGCCATTGTCTCCCAGTAAGACATGCCAACCTGTAAGCGAATCATTTTCTGTTAATTCCCAAACAAAGTGGTTAAGTGATTTAAGATTCTTAATCTCTACTTTTGTTAACAGCATAACTGTCCTTGAAAGTTTAAGGATGGCATAAAATATTTATGTGCTATTTTGTCATGATTAATGACAATATTCCACTGATATTTTATGTTTGCATTTACTAATGGAAATTCTACTACCTTCCATTTTATATCATTTTAAAAAAAACACATATGTTTATTTTTTGTAGGAATTTAAAAAAATCTCAAAAGATTAATATTTAATTTCCAAAATGTCGGGCATTGTTCAGAATTCGGTTTTGTACAGCACTGTCATGGTCTATTTAAAATAGACCCGCATGAATTCAACTATCTATAACTATAACCTAGGGGATGGGGATGAAATTGCAATATTGATAACTATTTGTGTGCATAATTTATCTAGAGTTAGGCAAGCCATGACAGCAGTCCAACACAACTCTCACAAAATCCCTTCGGTAACAGTCTTTGCTTAGAATCATCTAAATTCCTTTATAAATTTCTAACAGCCATGAAAACTCATTCATTTCTCGAAAAAAATTCAATATCCCACATAGCTATTCTACTATCAATTAATATTAAGTGTTTACGACCCGATTAAATATCCATTACGTATTAACAGATGTTGACTTTAAAGTTTAGATCCACTCCTCGTTCTTAGCAATCCGATGATGCGCTTGGCCACCCGATAGTATTTACCCTATCCGTTAACGAACCATGCAACAGCTATCTGATGTATTCTCTGTAAGCCAAAAAAGATGAGAAAAATGACTGACCAGAAAGAATCTTACTGGAACTGCATGGTTTCCGAACTGACCATGATTGATTCTCCCGTTTCCCTATATTTCTATGCAGCTTCCAGTCATCAATTCTTGCCTAGAGAAGTTAGGAAAATATTCTTGCCAGCTGCCCGGAACCAATTGCTGGCTATCCAGACAAAAGGGGACAGCCCAGACCCTCAATGCATTCGAGTAGTAAAAGGGGGGTAATGATTGATTAAAAGATGAATGTTTGGGATAAATCAACATCATGTGTCCCTGCCCATGTTGATACTTATGCCCATATGCAAACATTTGATAAAGATCGGATTGGGCGATGTTATATTTTTTATCTGTCTGCCAAGCTGACTGATCAATAAGCTTCCATTTCGTATCCAGAATCTGAGCACCATTCGACGTGCTCAGCAAAAGATCTGGTTTAAGCCGGAACATGGCTTGTGGTTTATCACTATTGCCTACCGTGTGCTCAAGCAGATGTTGAGAACTGGCTTGTGATACAAGTTGGCTTCCTTTACGAATATGCGATCTGAGTGAGACCTCAACATATTTTTCGAACAGCTGTTCCATCGGGAACAGGAGCGATACACCGTTATGATTGCCTTGCTGAAAATTCGGGTTCATTTTCTCAAGGATTAACTCACACCAGGGGCGTACGTCATTGTAGACCAGCATCAGCTTGCTATTGTTCCAATGACTTAGTTCGCGATGTGGCTTTGTCTGTAAAGGAATTTCAGCCATACGATGTGAGAGCTCATTCGCCAGTCGCCAGTTTTCACTGTTCTTGCAAGTTGCCAACACATAGTTTAGTGCAGTTTTCAGCAGGCGATTTTCCAGACGGTCCGGAGAATAAACATCATGGCTGATATGGAACAGGTGCTGATGTGCCGGAGATTGCAGTTGCTGGCGCTGGATTTGTAATTGTCCGCGTATAAAGTGACTTTCTTCATCTACACGGCGGTAGTCAAAACGCAACCCTCTGGTAACCAACATCTGCAACTCAGACAGGAACTGGCTAAAAATCCATTCGTGTAAAGGAACATTCATCCGCATAAGTTCAGCTGGACCAGCTACCCGTGGTCGAATATTTAAAATGGCCATGAGCATGCGCTGTAAGACCTTCCGTGTTTGCTGAGGATTATCATACCCAAGGTTTGCCTTGGGTAAAATTTCTATCCCTTCGCCATCCGGACTTTGCAAGTATCCGACATAACTGCCTAATTTCAGTGCGCGATAACCACCAGACAATAACAATGGTTCCTCACCTTTCCAGTTTAAGCTCAGTTCCTGCAACCATTCTAATGTTGCTGATTTTATTACTGCACAGTCCAGAGATGATGTTGCACGTTTATCCGTGGTCAAGCGGGCGTACTCACGTACTTGTATCATCAGCTGGCAACTCCACCTTTGGGCATAATCCCTTGATATGATGCGGCCTTCAAGAAAGCACTTCGATTAATCCGGTATCTGCGATCGTTTAATTGGCTTGTAATGGACTCGGGGAACAAACCTTCAATGGCGCGTTCGATATTACCTGTCTGGATAAATCTGTTTTCAGGTGCTTTCTCGCTATCGTTCAGTACCCAACCTATGCGTTCCCAGTCTGCAAAAAAATACTCTTGCAACAGGGGAATGATGCGTTTCTCAAAAACATCAGCAGTCAGTTTACGTTTTTCATCCTCAGATTTAGCATTCATCAGCGGCCAGAAGTACGCGTGCCCTAAGGTATGATCACGATCGAGTAAGACTTCTATGCGTTGATTCATTACTGTCAGCAATTCGCCGACATCAACGCCAAATACTGAGATGCCAGAAAGTAAATCGGGCTGTGGCATGAGTTCTACAAACTCAAAGCGACGGCGTAACGCCAGATCAAGTTGGGCTAATGACTTATCTGCCGTATTCATGGTGCCAATGACATACAGGTTGTCAGGTACAGCGAACAATTCTTTGGAATAAGGCAGGACGACTGTGCGTTCATCAGCTCCCCCCTGCCGCTTGTCTGGTTCCAGCAACGTAATCAACTCCCCGAAGATACGGGAAATATTGCCGCGGTTCACCTCATCAATAATCAGAATGTAATTCTGGCGCTCTCTGGCGTTGCTTGCTTCATGAAATGAGGGAGGCAGGGAAATACGTTGTTTATCTAACTCAGCAATCAAAGCATGCCAACTGATCCGATAGAGTGGATACAATGTCTGCTGAACCATTTTTGTACTGCCATTAAGTGCAAGGATGTTCAGTTCAATATCCTTTAACACCCAATTTACCTTGCGCACATGCGCATACTCACCCGACTCTTCAGAGTCTTCATCAAATGAATAGTCTGAGGTGACAACTCCAACTGCCTGAACGGTTTCAGCGTTTTTCAGGCACAACAGAACATCCCCAACCTTTACATCTTGCGAAAAGGCGTTAAGGGCATTGTGGTTGGGATTACTCAATGAGTCCCAGTAATCCTGCTGTTCCTGTGTCTTTTGCTCAAAGGTCTGAGTTAAATCACCAGCTTCATTCCAGCCAATACGTGCTTCACCTGCATTGATGTAGCGATCACGCATTTCTTTTTCATGGGCGCGACCAATAGAGATTTTCCAAATATCTGGTGCTTGAGAGAGTCCGATCTCTTTTGCTGCAACTGCCTTAGCAGCACGATCGGCAATTTCTTTGAAAACACCTCTCTCGATCTTGTATTTTATGCCCTGATTTTCCTCTGCTACCTCAGCGCGGATCCCCTCAATAAAATCCTCATAAGAAAAACTTTGATGGAAGGTGGTAAACGCGATGCGTTTGTCAGCACACAACGTTTCGTATTTGTTTTTGATTTCCTGTCGAAGCTGCTCAGCACTAAGATTCTGACTTTTCAGATCGCTATACCAAGAGGGTTCTGCCAACAAAACTGCTCGTTCCAGCGTAGAGTAGGTTTTACCAGTTCCGGGCGGTCCAAAAAGAATCTGATTAAGTGATGTGTGATTTTTTACTGATTTCTCTTTATTTTCCATAGCAGGTAGGTCCTTCGCTGGTAGGGGGGCATACCAATCACACAGTGTAATTAATTGCTCAAGAGTGCTAATCTCAACAGCCCACGCTGCATTTCCCTTAGCAAGGGTTGGCGCGTGTGTTGTCAGGTGGTGGTTGCGGCTCTTGCCTATCTCATAGGCGACGACTTGGGAAAGGTTCGGGTGGGTAGGTTGCTCATCAACAAATATTTTAATTTTCTTCTTTTTCTCGGGGTTCTGACCTGGATCAAATGCCAGCGACCTCTTTGCATCCGTTTCATAAGCAATCAGATCTGTAGTTGACGATCGTATATGAGGGAAACGAGTACTTAAATATTCGTTTGCAACAACCGAAGAGAATGCACTGCTCTGATTTTCATACCAGGCTTCATACGATATTTCAGAATATGATTTTGACTGCGTACTGTCCAGCCATGACAACAACTCCTGGTAGGATTGCCAGTTCTCTTTAGGCAGTTCACGCCCTTTTTTCTTGAGCCAGTGCTTCGTCTGAGCATCTACAGGGAAATATTCCTCCGGTGATAAATAAAACAAACACTCAGTGAGTTTGGCGAAACCGGTATGAGGGATATTCAGAATTTTGTCGAAGAGTTCACCATTGATTTGTCCCCCATGCAATTGATGAAATAGTGCCCAAAGACTGGGCACCATGTCGGCAGAACGTTCTCTCTCATAAGGAAAGAGCCAGACTTTGAGTGGCTGTGCATTTGGAACACCGTTGAAATCGATTGGTGCGGAGATTGGTAAACCAGCTCTTTCCAGCAGAGCGGCAAAGAGCTCAGTACGTTTGACCACGCCATACTTCATAAAAGTTGCAAAGAAAGTGAAAGGGTCTATCACTTTCAGCGGTTCTCTGCTTCCATCCGAAAGTTCGTCTTCCAGACCTTTATCAACGCCTATTTCTCGTAGAATTTTGACCAATTCTTGCTGTTTATTCTCGTAATCAGCAATCCAGTTGCGAACGTTTTTAAATACAGGGATCCAGCTATACTCAGACACCGACTTTCTCCTCGATGAAGACTCTCCATTTGGTAGTTTGATGCTGTTGCATTATGGCTGTTTTATTGGTCAGACGTTTGTTCGCAACAGCTGTAGCTCTATCTCATGTGAGTAACGTACTTTGTTAATGTTTTCCTAGCGGGTTGGGTCGTTCTTAGAAGCCTTTTGAAAATCAATTTATTGGTTAACGCAAAGTGTTTTTCCATTGTTGCACATCAGCCAAAGGGGTGGGGAACATTCTTCCTGTGCAAATACCCAAACATCTTAGCAAAATGATTTAGTCTGCTACATGTCCTCCAAAAGCTCGTCAGCATTACTCAGCTAGCGTTGTCGACGCAGTCCCAAAAGAACTGACCTCCACGTTGATCAAGACACTACGAAGTAAGTAATGCCTTGCGAACTTCCGCTGTTCGCTCTAAAGCGGCCCCTAACCTCAGGAAACCATCACTCAAAAATCCCGCACCCAACATCCACAATCACCCTCACTCAACAAACTGGCTAAAACGTAAAAGATAGCCATCCGGATCCTGAACAAGAAACTCTCTCTGACAAGCCGTGGTTTCTCCAATCTGATATGTGTTTTCACGCAAATCCCGATACAGCGGCACGCCATATTTCCTCACCCGTGCCAGCACACACGCAATATCATCTACCTCAATCTGGAAATTCACGCCGCGCCCGAGCGGTTTGACGAGTTCTGCGGTATTCCAGCCTTCGGCGTGAAACTGCTCAAGCATCAGCTGTGCTTCGCCGAGGTTGATGTAAGCAAATTTGGGGTCGCTTCGTCTGACCATAATCTGAAATCCCAATACATTAGTGTAAAAATGCAGTGAGGCAGTGAAGTCCGTCACGGTCAGTTCGGGCACCATCCGGTTCCAGTAGGGCTCATGCTGAACGGTCATTGCTTATGTCCTTTTAAATAGCACGACCTAAAGTTGATGCCGCGCAACCTGTTCGCTCATGCCGCGATAAAAGATAAATGAGTGTATTAAGAGCATCACGTTAACCCATTCAAACATCTCTTCAACCCCATATCCCCATCGCTCTGCCACCCAAAACAGCACCCGAATAAAGCGCTATCGCCACGATACTGATACAAGTCCCACATGAAATCGCCCGCGCTGAATTTCCAGTGCCCAGGTAATGCGTCTCCAGGACGATAATATTGGCTGCCGGGGGAAGCAGGCAGAGGAGATACAGCGTTGCCGGATTTTGTGTAATAAGAGGTGCGTTGAACTGATTGGCTATCAGCAGCAGCAACGAAACCAGCACAGCGAAAACTATTGAGCGAGTGATAAACGGACGCAGTTCGAGTCGAAAATCGCGCATCGATATTGTCGTCTTTGAAAGCCAAATGCCCAACACGGCCATGCCAAGAAAACTCATCATAAATTTGGCAATTTGATACAGGCTATCAAAGTGAATAGCCACCGAATCACTCAGCGGAATCAATGCTGCGCCGATCATCAGAGCGATGACGGGCGGGGTGCGCATCAACGTGATTGGATTAAAACTCTCGCCGGAGAGCATGCCTGCGCCCAGCGAGTTTCCGACAATTGAGCTGCCGACATAGGCGGCAATGATAATGGTCGCAGCATCATTGCCGAATAGCACGCTGGCGACGGGCAGACCCAGCCAGCCGATATTAAGATAGCTGAAACAGAGGTTTTTTATTGGGTCAGCAAAAACATAGCGACCTGCCAGCAACAGCACCATCATGCATATCGCAGTGGCGATAATAATGGTGCTCATGCTATGAAAGCGGGTCGATATATTAAAGATGATCACGATGGGAATAGCGATGCGCGTCAATATCCATGACGCAGCCGTTTTGCAATCCCAGGCGGTTTTACCCAGCAACCATCCGGCAAACAGATAAATAAGCGGAAAGAAAATCGTCACGAAACGTCCCTGATTAGCGTGTCGACCACTCCCTGAAGGAGGGAGTGGTTAAAAATACACGCTAACAGAGGTCGTTCAGTGAGTGCAACGATGCAACGCGAGTTTATGCGGTGGTATTGATGTTGCGGCCAACAGCGGGATTCGCCGGCAGTTGCGGAATCGAATCAAGAATTCCTGCTGCCATTGACTGCTGATTATCCAGGGTCTTTTTCAGTACCAGGGTGCTCACTTTACTGCTGAGGTCCATATTATCCAGACCGATAGCCAGTGAAGTAATCTGTGATACATCCATCTTGCTCTCCTTTAAAACGACTAATGGGGGGCGGAAACGGCTTTGAGAAAGCCTGATACGTCTATCGGCATCTAAGGGCAAAGCTTCACTGCTATCTTCGGAGATCCCCGATGCCAACTTGCTGATTCGTCCATTCCCTGGCTGCGCGATTATTTCGTCTGCGGCTGCCAGGTGCCCACATCCTGCGCATCAATCGCTTTCGGCAGCAGCTTGGCCTGATAAAACGCGTCCGCAATCTTTTGCTGCTCAGCCAAATCGCTCTTGTTCACTGGCTCGATCTGATAGCTGCGTTGCTGGTTCGCTTGTTCCACCGTGGCGAGCGGCAAATTACCCCACAGCGGAGAGAGAATCTTGGCTGCATCCGTTGGATGTGCTTTCAGCCATTGAGCTTCCTGGTCCAGCGTCTTATACACAATGCCCAGCACCTCAGGATGCTTCTGCGCATAAGGCGTCGACACCAGATAGTAGCGCTGATAACTGGCGAGACCTTTGCCGCTCACCAGCACGCGCGTGTGCTGCTCGACTTTCGAACTGGTGACAAAGGGTTCACATGTTACCCACGCATCGACGCTGCCGTGTTCCAGCGCGGCACGCCCATCAGCAGGCGTCAGCCATGCAGGCGTGACATCACTGAATTTCAGTCCCGCCTTCTGTAACGCGGCGATCAGCAGATAATGGCTGCCTGCGGCTTTAGTGACGGCAATCTTTTTACCTTTTAAATCCTGCAGCGATTTGATGCTGGAGTTGGCGGACACCAGAATGGCCTGAGCTTCAGGCGAGGGGGTTTCGCGCGCGTAATACGTGAGGTCCGCGCCAGCCGCTTGGGCGAACACCGGCACGGTATCGGCGACGTCAGCAGAGAGGTCAACGTTGTTGAGATTCAGTGCTTCCAGCAGCGGTAATCCGCTGGTGAACTCGTGCCATGTCACCTTAATGCCGCGATCGGCGAGCGCCTTATCCAGATCGCCACGCTGCTTTATCAACGTCAGCAAGGTGGAGGATTTTTGATAGCCGATGCGAAGTGTCTCTTCGGCATTGGCGCTGGCAAGCAGTGAGGAGAAAAGCAGTGAAGCAAGTATTGTCTTTGTAATGTTGCGCATGTGAGTCCCTGAAGGTGTTATCAATTTTTAAAAATGATAAAGCCGCTCACGAGGCAATCAAAACCGCAAGTTTGCATAAGCTCTGCACAATTACAGCTATCACAGTTGCGCGGTAATCGCCCGCAGATGCTGCCGTAACACACTATGCAGCGCCCGAATCGCGGGAGAGAACTGCTTACGATGCGGGCAGATTAAATGCAGGGGTGTGCTCTCGCCGGGGATCTCAGGCAGCACCCGTTCCAGGCGGTGCTGTTGAATGTCTTCACAGACATCAATCCAGGATTTATACGCGATGCCCATGCCATTGATAGCCCAACGGCGCGCTACTTCGGCGTCATCACAGAGTAAGCGACTTTTCACCGTGATTTGGCGGCGCATACCTTCCTGCGGGAACGTCCACTTGTCATAGACATGGCCGCCCATCACAAACGGCAGGCAGTGATGTTGCGCTAAATCTTCCAGTTGTTGCGGGCGTCCGTGTTGGTCGAGATAGGCTGGCGACGCCACCATGATGCGGCGATTGTCCTCGGCGAGCGGTAATGCCACGTAACTGCTGTCTTCCAGTTTGCCGTAGCGAATGGCGATATCTACCGGATCACGAAACACATCACTGATTTGATCGGATAACGATAAACGAACCGATAAGGCAGGGTGTTCACAGCAGAAGTCGGTGATCAGTGGCAAGAGGATATTGCGACCAATATCGGAAGGCATCGCGATTTTAAGTTCGCCGCTCAGTGCGTCTTCGTGACTTTGCAGGCTATCGGCACCTGCGTGCATCAGAGCCAGCATCTCCTGCGCGTACGGCAGATACTTTTCACCCTCGGCGGTCAAGCGCAGGCTACGTGTGGATCGCGCAAACAGGCGACGATCCAGTTCTCGCTCCAGTCGCTGAATCGCGGCGCTCACTTGCCCGGGCAGCAAATTTACTTCACGGGCCGCGCGCGAAAAGCTGCCCAGTACGGCTGAACGCACAAACAGCGTGACATCTTCCAGTCGGATCATTTTCTTACTCATCGTCAAAACAGGCAGGGATTTTCACTCTAAGAGTGAAAGTGTTGCTGTGCAATCGGCATTTTTCCTCAGCGTGCAGGCCGCTATGCTGAATCCAACTTACCTAACACCCTGATGAATTGAGGAACGGCTTGATGAAAGCGATTGTTTATAGCCAAAACGGTTTACCGATTTCCGATGAAAATGCGTTGTACGAGCTGGATGTTGCCCAACCGCAGCCAGGTGCGCGCGATTTGCTGGTAAAGATCCACGCGATTGCCGTGAACCCGGTGGATACCAAAGTGCGTAACGGTGCGCCCACCGATAAACCGCGCATTCTCGGTTGGGATGCGGTCGGCGTGGTGGAAGCGGTGGGTGAGGAGGTCACGCTGTTCCAGCCGGGCGATGAGGTGTTTTACGCCGGAGATATCACCCGCGCGGGCAGTTATGCCGAATATGGGTTGGTGGATGAACGCATTGCCGGACATAAACCCCGCACCCTGAATGATGCCGATGCCGCTGCATTGCCGCTAACATCACTCACCGCATGGGAACTGCTGTTTGATCGTCTGGAAGTAAAGGCGGATGACAATGCTGCACTGTTGATTATCGGAGCAGGCGGCGGTGTGGGATCGATCCTGACGCAGCTGGCGCGCAAGCTGACTAACCTCACGGTGATTGGTACCGCATCGCGGCCCGAAACCGCGGATTGGGTGCGCTCACTGGGCGCGCATCATGTGGTGAATCACCAGCAGCCGCTGGGCGAACAACTGGCGGCCATTGGTCACCCGCAGGTGCGCTATGTGGCTTCATTGACGCACACCGACAGCTATTACACCCAGCTGGTGGATGTGCTGGCCCCGCAAGGCAAACTGGCGCTGATCGATGATCCTGAAACGCTGGACGTGGTGCCTCTGAAGCGCAAAGCCATCTCGCTGCACTGGGAGCTGATGTTCACCCGCTCACTGTTCCAGACCCGCGATATGCAGCGTCAGCACGATATTTTAGAGCGCGTAAGCCAGCTGATTGATGACCAGACGCTGCAAACCACGGCAGGCGAACATCACGGCACTATTAATGCGGCCAATCTGCGTAAAGCCCATGCGCTGATCGAAAGCGGTCGCGCCCGCGGCAAGATCGTGCTCAGCGGCTTTTAACCCTTTGAAACACAATTCGTTAACCGCTGCGTCAACGCGGCGGTTAAGGTAACGGCACTTTTAAAATAATCGATTCAGGAGATTGCCATGACACTTAATGACGCAGTGGCTCGTCGCCACACTGTAAAAGCCTTCGCCAGTGGTAAAAGTTTGCCGCAGGAAGAGATCGAAACGCTGCTGAACGTGCTGCGTAACAGCCCGTCATCCGTCAACTCTCAGCCGTGGCATTTTGTGGTGGCTTCCACGCCAGAAGGTCGTGAGCAGATCGCGCAATCCACTACCGGCGCCTTTGTTTATAACGGCCCGAAAGTACTGAATGCTTCCCATGTGATCGCGCTGTGCATGCGCACCGATCTGGATGACGCGCATCTGCAAAATGTGCTGGCGCAGGAAGAGCAGGATGGGCGTTTTGCCAAACCAGAAGGTAAAGCCGGTCAGGATAAGAGCCGTCGTGGCTATGTCGATATGCACCGTTACGAGCAGCGTGATATCCCGCAGTGGATGGAGAAACAGGTTTACCTGGCGCTCGGTGGTCTGCTGCTAGGTGCCGCGATGTTAGGGATTGATGCGACGCCGATGGAAGGTTTTGATCAGCGAGCGCTGGATCAGGCGTTAGGCCTGCGTGAGAAAGGCTTTACCAGCGTGGTACTGGTATCGTTGGGCTATCGCAGCGACGAAGATTTCAATGCGGCATTGCCAAAATCACGTTTGCCGCGTGAAGAGATTTTCACCTTTATTTAAGCGGTTGCGGCGCAATTTTTTGCGTGGTTTTAACCCCGCGCGATGAATCGCGCCGCGACACGTTTCATCGCGGAAACAGCAAACTAAACCGGTTCACCCCGTTCTCACTGCTCACCACACAGCTACCGTGATGCAAACGCATGATGCGTACAATCGACAACCCCAGCCCGCTGCTGCTTTGATGGCGTGATGCATCGGCGCGCCAGAAGCGATCAAACATTCTTGCCTGCTGCTCGACACTGAGTGGCGCACCGTCATTCTCCACCACCAATTCGATCCCCTGATCGCGCACCGCACTTAACACCCGAATGGTTGATTCGCGATCGCCATAGCGCAAGGCATTTGCCATCAGATTCGCCAGTGCGCGTTGCAGCAGCTGCGGATCGGCGCGTAACTCTCCCTGCAGGCGCATCTCCAACTGCATGGCGTGCTCTTCGGCCATGCCATCAAAATAGTCCTGTAATTTCTCGCCGAGCTGTGCCAAATCGATTATCTGCCAATCCATTGCCTGACTGGCGTCTTCCGCTTTGGCGAGGAAAAGCATGTTATCGATCATTTTCGCCAATCTCTCCAGTTCCTCGTAGTTGGAGCCCAGCAGTGCCTGGTAATCACCCACGCTGCGCGGCTGGCTCAGCGCCACCTCGGTCTGACCGATCAAGGTGCCAATCGGCGTGCGCAGGTCGTGCGCCATATCGGCGGAAACCTGGCTGAGCTGTTGATAGCCCATTTCCAGACGACTGAGCATCTGGTTGAAGGCAGCGACCAGCGGTTGTAGCTCTGTCGGAGCATCGCTGAACTGGATACGGTGCGATAAACGCCGCACGTCTATGGCATCAGTTTCCGCTGCCAGCCGACGCAATGGCGATAAGCCGCGTCGCACCAGCCAGAGACTGAGTGCCGCGACCAGCAGCGCAGCCAGTGCGGTCGATACAATGATCTGATCGCAATAGCTGTTGAGAGTTTGGGTACGATCGCTCATCAGGCGGCCGGTGATGATCTCAATTTGCCCATTACCATCGCGCGTCGGCGCTAATGCAGCGGCGGAAATAAAAGGCGTGCCGTCCTCTGCCTGCTGGTGATGCACTGAGGTCAGACTGAGTGGCTGATCTGCGGGCACGGGCGTGATGTCGGGCATCGGCCGTGCGCCGGGATTGACCACAATCAGCGGCGGTTGACCTGGAAAGCGCAGCACTAACAAGGATTCTGTATTGCCCAGCATATTGGCAAACAGGCGCGGTTTTTGCTGAATCAGCGTAATGGCGTCTTCATCGCGTAGCAGCGTACGAATCTGATCAATGCGCGTCAGTAAAGCCGCGTCATCACGCACGCCAATCTGCTTCGCCAGGGACTGATACAGCGCAAAGCCGCTCAGGGCAAAAATCACAATCACTGCGGTGCTGAGCAGTAGTGATAAGCGAGTGGCAAGCGAGAGTTTTTTCATGTTTCAGCTTCGCAGCGATATCCGACGCCGTGCACGGTATGAATCAGCGGCTGGGCAAAGGGACCATCGATCTTCTGACGCAGGCGCTTCACCGCCACATCCACCACGTTGGTATCGCTATCAAAATTCATGTCCCATACGCGGGAGGCGATCACCGTGCGCGTAAGCACCTCACCGGGATGCAGCATAAACAGATGCAGCAGGTTGAACTCTTTGTTGGTGAGGTCGATGCGTTGCCCCGCGCGCTCCACCCGACGTTTAAGAATATCGAGTTGCAGGTCGGCCAGGGTCAGCATATCAGGAAGTTTTTGCTGACCGCCGCGCCGCAGTTGCGTGCGGACGCGTGCCAGTAGTTCGGCAAACGAGAAGGGCTTCACCAGGTAATCATCCGCGCCCAGTTCCAATCCTTTGATGCGATCTTCCAACGTGCCTTTAGCCGTGAGGAAAATCACCGGCGTCTGGATCTGTTTATCCAGCGCGGCCATGACTTCCCAGCCGCTCATGCCGGGCATCATCACATCAAGTAAGATCAGATCGTAATGGTGCTCCTGCGCATAGAACAAACCATCTTGCCCATTCTCGGCCACATCCACGATGAATCCCGCTTCCATCAATCCTTTGCGCATGTAATTGCGCGCTTTGGCTTCATCTTCAATCACCAAAATTTTCATGCGCATCTCCGAGCGGGATAAGTGGGTTAGGGCTGCGCCTGCTGAGCGGCCTGTTCAATCAGTTTCGCCACATCATCAGGATGAGATTCATACACCGAATGGCTGGCGCCCGCGACTTCAACCGTGTGGCTATGCGCGCGATTGGCGTACATCCGCTCCAGATCAGGGTTAATGATTTTGTCAGCTTTCGCCACCATGTACCAGCTAGGCTTGGTCTTCCATGCCGGGTCCGGAATGTTGGCGGTGAACACAGCGGCGTTGGTTGGCATCTGCGCATGCGCTTCAAAATCCGCCTGTGCAGCCGGTAAGTCGGCGGCGAAATCGCTGTGGTAATTTTCTGGCGCGATGGTCAGGTAGCCATCAGTCGATTTGGCAAACGGATGCGCGCTGTTGGGGAATTTTTTACCGTTGATGGCTTCGGTTTCGCCGTTATCCAGCGCGTGCGCGGCGATATACACCAGACCCACCACCTTGCTGTCATTTCCGGCTTCGGTGATGATCGCGCCACCATAACTGTGGCCGACCAGAATCACCGGTCCATTCTGCTGATCGATGATGCGGCGTGTCGCCGTGACATCTTCCGGGAAACCGGTCAGCGGCTCCTGCACCAGCGTCACTTTATAGCCATCGTGCGTCAGGCGGTCATACACCGGACGCCAGCCTGCGCCACCCACAAAAGCACCGTGTACTAACACAATATTCTTAACCGGCTGCGCTTTGGCTTGCGCCGCGCCGCCTACCATCGCCAATAAAATGCCCGCTGCTAACGTCAGTTTTTTCAGTTTCATGTTTGTGCTCCAGATAAGGAAGGTTCGGGCACAGGATATGAAAGCGGCGCTGACAGCAGGGTGAGCGAGTTATGACAAAAGAATGACAGGGGGTATTAAGTAATTTTTAATGGGGTGTGAAATTCCTCTAACCTATTAATCAATATAAGAATTCACTCTACATAAATCCATTATTTTAATGGTGGTAATGTTTCCGTCATGTTATTAAATCTCCATGCCGTTGTGAATTTACCTGCCTGCTGGAGATAACAATGAAAAAGAGTTTGTCCTTCGCGTTACTGCTTTCACTGGGCGCTTTCAGCACCTTATCGTTTGCTGAGCAGACGTTGCGTTTTGGTGTTGATCCCACTTTCCCACCGTTTGAATCTAAGGCCAGTGATGGCTCACTTAAAGGATTTGATATCGATTTGGGCAACGCCATTTGTGCGCAGGCAAAAGTCAAATGCCAGTGGGTGCAGATCGGCTTTGATGGCAGTATTCCGGCACTGCAGGCTAAAAAGTTTGATGCGATTCTGTCGGCGATGTCGATGACGGAGAAACGCCGTGAGCAGGTGGATTTCAGCAACATGCTGTATATCACGCCGAGTGCGTTGCTGACGCCAAAAAGCAGCACCCTGACCGAAGATATCAGCACGCTGCGCGGTAAGAACATCGGCGTGGCGCAGGGCACCATTCAGGAAACCTACGCCAAAGCAAAATGGGCGGCACAGGGTGTCAATGTGGTTTCCTATCCTAACCAGATGGAGATCTATCCCGATCTGGTCGCGGGGCGACTGAATGGCACTCTGGCGAATGCGGTGTCAGCGGATCAGGGTTTCCTGAATACGCCGGAAGGCAAAGATTACGTCATCAAAGCGACGCTGGTGGATAAAGAGCTGCTGGGCAACGGTGTGGGAATTGGCCTGCGTAAGGGCGATACCGTGCATCTGAAACTGATCAATGATGCGCTGGCCGAACTGCACAACAATGGCACTTACGATCAGCTGGCGAAAAAATACTTCAAGTTTAAGGTTTATCCGTAAGCGCCCTTATTTACAGGAAACAGCATGTCAGATTTGCCGCATTACTCGTCCCAACGTGCCCGTTTTGTTGCGGCAGTCGAGCGCCAACACGGCGCTTTGACTTCATACCCGCATCCGCTGCCGGGCCCACAAGGTGAAACGCTTTATACCGATGTCGCCGTCATTGGCGACCCCGGTGCCAGCAAGTTGATGATGATCATCTCGGGCACGCATGGGGTGGAGGGCTACTACGGATCGGACAGCCAGATTGAGTGGCTCAATCGCTTCAGTCTGACTGCTTTGCCCGATGACACCGCGATTGTGCTGCTGCACCTGTTGAATCCCTGGGGAGCAGCCCATTTGCGGCGCGTCAACGAAGACAACATCGATCTTAATCGCAATTTTATCGATTTTACTCAGCCAGCCCCCGCCAATCCGGAATACCCGTCATGGCACGGGATTTACCACGGCGATCGGACACAAGCTGATGAGCTGTTAGTTAAAACCCTTAACGGCGCAGGCTGGCTGGCGGTAAAACGGGTGGTGGAAGCCGGGCAATACCAATTCGCTGACGGTTTCTTCTACGGTGGAAAGCAACCGAGCTGGTCTTATCGCACCATGCAAACCATCATCGCCGACCATTTATCGCAGGCAAAAACCATCCTGAGCTTCGATCTGCATACGGGAGCCGGAGCATGGGGGCATCCAATGTTGCTCTCGATTGCTGAGCAGCAGGTCGCTGCACATCAGTGGGGAAAATCACTGTATAGCGAGTGGTTAACGTTACTGTTTACCGGCGCAGGTCGTGACAGTGTCACCGGAGTGACCGCAACCGCAACGGGTTATCTGTCACAGTTCCTGCTGGAATCACTGCCGCAGACGCATATCTTGCCACTGGTGGTGGAGTGCGGAACCTATCCCGGCGAAGAGATGCATCGTCGCGTGCGTGACGATCATTGGTTGCATCTGCAAGGTGAACCGGCTAGTGAATCAGGGCGCGCCTTAAAGCGTGAGCTGGTGGAAGGTTTCTGGCCAGCAGACCGCGACTGGCGCGATCTGGTGGCTTTTCGGACCCAGCAGATTTTTGTACGCGGCTGGCAGGGTTTGTTAAACGCCGATCACAACCGACCATAAAAAGTCATGCGCGCCGTTTCCGACAGGGCGATGCCAGGCTGTGTGTTGTACGCCAGGACTGCCAGCATGCGTGTGATGTCGCCTTCGGTTGGCGTCACACGATGCATTGAGTTGCGACCACGGAACAGCACTAAGTCACCCGCTTCAATCGCCAGCGCATCGACCGGCTGGCGCTGATCCAGCACCGCGGCAACGCCTTCGAAATTCATCTCTCCCGCATCGGCATCGCGCAAATCCTTCACATACTGGAATATGCCGCCGGCGCGGGGTTTCTGTACCAGCAGGGTGATGGCGAAGGAGGAGTTATCGAAGTGCCAGCCGAGTTCCTGACCATCGGGCGCGTAATGCAGATTGATGGACGAGAGCGGATCGGCATAAGGATAGAGCGCGGTTTCGCCCAGCACGTCGCACAGGAAATTTTTAAACAGTTCGTCGTTATACAGCTGGCGCAGCGGCGATTCGGCGGCAATCACGTCGTCGGTAATACAGCCTTTGGTACTGATCACATCACGATTGCGCGGATGGTCAGCGTCATACGCCTCGTCTTTTTTCATCAGATAGACGTTATGCTTGCTGAGGGTGTGATAGGCCAGATGGCGCTGAGCGTTTCCTTCGGCGATGATGCTTTGCAGCGCGTCGGGTTGTAAAAACTGACGCAGGACCAGCGCGCCATGCTGGTTGAGCTGTTCACGGCATTCACGTCGCCAGTCGGCGTCGGCCAGTGGATGCAAATCGAAACGAATCAATGCAGACATAGCAACAGTTCTCATTGTGACAGGTGTGTTATCACAGTAACTCACTGATATGTTAGTGCGTAACGATATAAATTTAATGCCCTGCTAAGGAAACTTTAATGCCCGCACAGTCACCACGTTTACCGAAAATCAGCGTAATCCAGTCATTTAAGGTGGCGGCGGAGTTAGGTAGTCTGGCAAAAGCCGCCGCGCAACTGGCGCTGACGCCTGCGGCGGTGAGTCAGCAGATCCGGCAGCTAGAGGAACAGTTGGGCAGTGCGCTGTTTGTGCGTACGCAAAGTGGCGTGATGCTGACTGAAACCGGCAAAGAGTATTTGCGCTATGTGACGGAAGCCTTTGATATTTTGCATCTTGGGCAGCAAAACCTGCGTCATGTGGCGGCGATGCCCAAGCTCACGCTCTATTCACTGCCCGCACTGGCCTCGAAGTGGTTGCTGCCTAATATTGCGCAGTGGCGCGTTCACTGTCCCGACATTGATTTATCGCTACACGGCACCCATGCGCAGGTGGATTTTAATGCCACACCAGCTGACTTTGTCATTTGCTTTGGTGAGGATCGCTATCCCCAGCTTGATAAGCAGCGTCTGTTTTTGGATGAGGTGGTGCCCGTGGTGAGCCCCAGGCTGTTGCAGCAGTTTCCATTAGAAAACGTGTTGCAACAGGCTCCATTGATCCATCTTGATTGGGGCAACGAAGGGCGCTTTCTGCCGGACTGGCGAAGTTGGTATCTGGCCAAAGGGATGGCGGAACCCGCATCACAGCCCGCGTTAAGTTTTAATCTCACCTCATTGGCGATCGATGCTGCGGTGGCAGGCGCGGGTTTGTTATTAGGGCAGAAAAGGCTTATCGCTGCAGAGCTGGCACGAGGCGATTTAGTTATGGTTGATGCGTTAAGCCTGCCATTAAGTAAACCCTATTTTCTTGCCTGGCCGCAGCGTTCGCGCAGCCAGCCGGGCAGTGAAGCGTTAATAAACTGGCTCGGACAGCTGGCAATTTAACAAACTGTTAACTGACTCAGCATTGCAAATCGTGGATTGCACTATGCTTATTCGCTTTGTGCGACGGATCGTAGACAGGGAGTTCAGTCAGTGACTTTAGATATGCATTTCTGGCTTACCACGTTGGTCATAGCCATCACCATTTTGCTGTGGGCAAGTGCACGCCTGCCGGAATATCTCACCGCGCTGCTGTTTTTTGCCGCCGCCACGCTGCTTAACATCGCCCCGACCAGCACCATCTTCAGCGGATTTGCCTCTTCAGCCTTCTGGCTGGTATTGAGCGGTTTTGTGCTCGGTGCGGCGATCCGCAAAGTCGGGCTTGCACAGCGCTGGGCTAACTATCTGGTGGTGCCGTTCAGTCAGAGCTGGCCGCGCATGGTCGTTGGCACCCTGGTGCTGACCTATCTGCTGGCATTGGTGATGCCTTCCAATATGGGGCGCATCGCACTGCTAATGCCTGTTGTGCTGGCGCTAGGTGAGCGGGCCGGAATTAAAGCCGGGAGCCGTGGCAACATTGGTCTGGCGCTGGCGGTGGGTTTTGGCACATTCCAGCTCTCCGCCAGCATCTTGCCGGCTAATGTGCCCAATCTGGTGCTTAGCGGAGCTGCGGAAAACGCCTATCATATCCATCTCCAGTGGCTGCCCTGGTGGCTGCTTCATATGCCGGTGGTGGGGATTGGCAAGGGAATGATACTCGCAGCCGCTATTCTGTTCCTGTTCCGCGCGCAACCTCAGCCCGTGCGCCATCGCGATCAACTTGAGCCGCTCAGCCGCAGCGAATGGCGGTTGATGGGCCTGTTGGCTATCACTCTATTGCTGTGGATGACCGATAGCCTGCACGGCTTGCCCGCCGCATGGATTGGTCTGGCGGCGGCGTGTATTTGCCTGCTGCCGCGCATCGGCTTTCTCTCAAGTGATGATTTCGCCAGCGGGGTTAATTTCCGCACCTGTATCTATATTGCCGGTATTCTCGGCGTGGCCACAGTGATAGTGGATTCAGGGCTGGGTCGTCTCATCGCTGATCTGCTGCTTAGCGTGTTGCCACTGCAGGATCACGCTTCGTTTGGTAATTTCGCGGTGCTTAACTCGCTGGTCTCGCTGCTCAACTTTGTGCTGACTGCCAACGGCGTGCCAGCGATGGTGACGCCGATCGCGCAAGAGCTGGCAACCGCATCCGGCTTTTCTCTGATGAGCGTCGTCATGATGCAGGTGTTTGCCTACGCGACGCCGCTGTTGCCTTATCAGGCTTCGCCAGTGGTGGTGGCGATGGGGCTGGGTAATGTGCCTGCCAAAGCGGGCCTGCAACTGTGCGTGCTGGTGTTTATCTTCAGCGTGCTGTTGCTGTTACCACTGGATTATCTCTGGTTCAGGCTGCTAGGCTATGCCTGACTTTCCCTCACTGCCTGAGCACGCCGTTATGTCAGCCAATAATGATTGGGTCGATTTTCGTCGCGATGACGAAACCGGTATCGAAAGCGTCAACGCGCATTTTCGCGGACACGCCTACGATCCGCACGATCACGACGAATTATTGGTGGGCGTGACGCAGCAGGGCTTACAACGTTTCAACTGCCATCGTGCATTGCACACCAGCACACCGGGCCGCGCCATTTTGATTGAGCCGGGCGCGGTGCATGACGGCCACGCCCCTAACGAAGAGGGTTTCACCTACACCATGCTCTATCTGCCGCAGCGTTGGGTGGCAGAGATGATGCAGCGACGCGGTCTGGGGGATGTCTCCAATATTGAAGGGGCGTTTCGCCACACGCTAAATGATGATGCGCTGCTGGCCAGTGCCATCCAGCAGGCGTGGTTTTCAGTGCATCACAGTGAAGGGCGACTGGCGCGCGACCAAAGCCTCGATCATCTGATGACGATGCTTTCCCGCCATCTTGAAATCAAACCCAATGCGCAATCAGGTGCAGCGATGCAGCACATGCAGCTATTACGCGACTATCTGCACGATTTTATGGCGCAGGATATAGGGCTGGATGAGTTGTCACGGCTGGCGGGCATTGATCGCTTTAAGCTGACGCGTCAGTTTAAGCAGGCGTTTGGTCAGTCACCGCATGCCTACCTGGTACGGCTGAGGTTGCGCAGCGCACGTGTGCTGCTGGCGCAGGGCATTGAGCCGGTGCAGGTTGCCGCTCAGGTTGGTTTTGCCGATCAGAGCCATTTAGGGCGTTGGTTCCAACGCGCCTACCGCATGACACCGGCCTCCTATCAACGACAGTGCACAAACGTTCTATATCCCACCCCCGCGACTCTTAGATGATACTGTTTTAGACCCCATCGGAGAGTAGTGACAGATGTTTGATACCAAAATCGCCCTGATTGTTCGTGATGATTTAGCCACCTGGCAGCGCCTGAATGTGGTGGCCTTTCTCGCCACCGGCATTGCTTCTGCCGCGCCTGACATGATGGGCGAACCTTACGTGGATGCGAAGGGGCGTCAATACGGCAATATGGCAGGCCAGCCGATGCTGGTGTTTGCGGGTGATGTTACGGGATTACAACGGGCTCATCGCCAGGGTTTGGAACGGGAGTTGACGGTGATCCCGTATGTGGAAGCGATGTTCGCCACCGGACATGATGCCGCCAACCGCGAGGTATTCATGGCTGAAGATGCCGACAACCTGAACCTGGTCGGCATCGCGATTCGTGGGCCAAAGAAAGCAGTGGATAAGGCGATTAAAGGGCTGTCACTGCACGGATAAACGCGGTCGCCCCTGCGGCGACGCTTTCATTTATTCAGCGATATGCGCAGCTCGATGGCTTCAGCTGCGCGCAGCAACAAGTCTTCCCGGCCACGCAGCGCCAGCAATTCGACGCCAATCGGCAACCCGTCGTCGCTCAGGCCAGCGGGAATAGAGATAGCAGGCGCGCCAGTCACTGCGGAAACCAGCGCATTGCTGCCTTCCTGCATCTCGCCGTGTTTGACTGGCGCACGGCGCACCACCGGGTAGGCCAGCAGGTTAATGTTGTGCTGGTCGAACATCGCCACCAACTGCTGGTAAAGATCATGTTGGCGCTGCTGCACCCGTGCATAACCTTCGCTGGCCGTGCCAGGATGTACCGCGCGGGTCTTAAACACGGTTTCGAGCTGAGGATGATACAGCCCGGATGCAGCGATATCCGGCAGGGTATAGAACTGCGCCTGCGGCTTATCGGCTAAATACTTCGCCAGCGCTTCAGAAAATTCATAACCGATGATATTGGCATCAGCCGCTAACGTCTCTAATTCTGGCCAGCACAGTGTCGCGGGTGCGAACCCGGCCACGGCAGCCTGCACCGCCTGGTTAATCTCATCTTCATCAGCGGCAAATCCTTCCTGCCAGATGCCGACCCGTAATGCTTCTCCCTCCGTAGCAAACGTCTTGCCGCTGAGCACTTCGCAGGCGATGCGCAGATCGGCCGCGCTGCGCACCAGCGGGCCGGGGATATCCTGCGTCGGTGACAGCGGCACAATTCCAGATGTGCTAAGTGCACCTCGCGTCATGCGTAAGCCAAACAGACCATTAAACGCGGCGGGAATACGCACCGAACCTGCTGTGTCACTGCCAATGGCGAGCGGCACATAACCGGCGGCAACGGCAACTGCTGAGCCGCTGCTCGATCCGCCCGGTGAACGTCCTTCCCGCCAGGCATTGTGGGTGAAGCCCGTCAGCGAGGAGGCGCCGGTAATACCCGCCGCCAGTTCATGCATCGCGGTTTTACCGATAATAACCGCGCCCTGGTGGCGCAGTGTGGTGACCAGCGGGGCATCGGTTTGGGCGATGACGTCACGCAACATCACCGAACCCGCGCTGGTGGGCCAGCCTTGTACTTCAATATTGTCTTTAATCAGCACCGGGATGCCGTCCAGCTGACCCAACGCCTCACCGCGTTGACGGCGTGTATCACTCCGTTCTGCTGCCGCACGCGCTTTATACGCAAACAGCCAGGTGATGGCGTTGTAGCGCGGCTGGTCTGCCTCACTTATGCGCTGCAGTGCGAAGTCGGTCAGCTGGCGCGCGGTAACATCACCGCGTTGCAGTGCCAGGGATAAGTCGCTCAGCGACGCGGTGAGATAATCAGCGTATTGCATCCGGTCAATCCTCAAGTGGAGTCCATTGCCCATCAGGCGCAACACGGCCCAAAGAGCTGCTGTGAAAATGGGAACTGAACCAGATTGCCTGATGTTGCTGGCACCAGTCTATAACGCGTTGTCGCGATGCCATGGCGAGCGGAAGATCTTCACAGAACAGCGAGTTCCAGTGCGGGTGTTGAAACTGCACCGGATGGTGCATCACATCACCCGGGAAAATCGCATATTCACCCTGGCTTTCCAGCACAATCGAGGCGTGATCGATGCTGTGACCCGGCGTGGAAATATAGCGCAGCACGCCGGCGAACAGAGGAGATTCCTGCACATTGATGGTCTGCAGCTGGTCGCGTTCGATCAGCGGCAGGATACTGTCGCGATACAGTTCCTGACTGGCGGGATCGTCCTGACAGTGCTGCAATTCCGCCGCCGAGCAGACATAACGCGCGTTGGGGAACAACGGCTGCCACTTACCGTCCACCCAGTGCGTATTCCAGCCAACATGATCGGTATGGATGTGCGTCATCAATACCAGCGTGACTTCAGCAGGATCAACGCCCGCCCGTGCCAGATTTTCGACATAAGGCGTATTCAGCTGATGGAATAATGGTTTGTTATCCCGATTGCGCCCATTGCCGGTTGCGGTATCAATCAGAATAGTGTGTTCAGCGGTACGCACCACCCAGCTGTGTATCGACACTTCAGCCGGCTGTTCGGCAAAGGCGTCACTCATCTCAGAACGATGTGCCTTAAACAACCCCCCAAACGGAAAAGCGGCGCGCTGCTCAGTGATTTTTTCAACCCGGCACTCGCCCACCTGAATCTTCATGCTGTGCTCCACTTGATAGAGGACGCGTTCAGCAGCGTCCGTGACAGTAAGTTGAAAGTCACTATACTAAGGCGGAAAACATTATTTAAATCGATTAAAATCATGAACAACATCAATGAAAATGATTTCTCTCGTATCGACCTCAATCTGCTGGTGGTGTTGATGGTGATGTACGAGGTACGCAGCGTCACGCAGGCCGCCAATCGCCTTTACCTCGGCCAGCCAGCGGTGAGTGCCGCTTTGAAAAGGTTGCGTGAAATGTTCGATGATGCGCTGTTTATTCGCACGTCATACGGCATGACACCGACGCCGCGTGCCGAGCAATTAGTGCAGCAGTTCGCACCGCTGATGCAGGGGTTGCATCGGGTGATCTTCACGCCCGATGCATTTGATCCACAGCGTGATAACCGCCGTTTTCGCATTGGCATCAGCGATTGGCTGGAACAGTGGTTGATGCCTGATTTGTTATCGGAACTTGCCACTGCCGCGCCCGGTGTGGATATTCATGTCGTCGCTGCCGATCCCTGGCAGGCGATTCCGTTAATGGAGCAGCAGCAGGCGGATATGGTAATCACCGTTGGGAATGAAGTTAGTCGTGACTTAACCCGCGAGAAAATCGGCCCGGCGGGTTTTCGCACTGTGTGGAGCCGCCAGCAAATTGCACTGGAACGCCTTACGCTGGCTCAGTTTGTCGGTCATCAGCATGCGCTGGTGTCTTATCGCGGTGCCAGCGAAAGTGCCCTTGACCATGCTCTGCAGCGCCTGGGTAAATCCAGACGTGTACGCTATGTCACGCCGCACTTTTCCAGCTTACCGCTGCTACTCCAGCAGATGCCGCTGTTCGCCACGGTGCCGCAAGGGCTGGCTCCTGCATGGTGCCAACGCTATGGCTTGAATGCTGCGCCGGTGCCGGTTGAGATGCCGGACTACGAACTGTCTTTGCTATGGCATAACGCCCAGCAAGACGATCCGGCAAACCGCTGGCTGCGGGAGACTTTGTGCAGTCTGCTGCAGCGGAAGATTTAGTCTGGCGTTCAGAATTCAGGCTTCAGGCTCAGACTTCAGGCTGAGACTTCAGGCTTAGGCTCAGACCTCAGACTTCAGACTTCAGGCTCCGGGCTGCAGCGTCCTGCTCATCCCTTTGACTTCACCACGGCACGACGCGGCCGAGGTAATCGAGATAATGCAGCCCGGTGCGGCCCGCATACGCCTCCATGGTGTTGAGCAGATTGGGGATGCTTTCATCGATGGTCAGGCGAGCTTCCGGCCCGCCCATATCGGTCTGCACCCAGCCTGGCGCCATTAACAGCAAGGTGCGCGCATCCTGATGGCGTGCGGCAAAGCTGCGCATAAACATATTCAGCGCTGCTTTGCTGCCACGATACACCTCGTAGTTGCCGTTAGTATTGTTGGTGAGACTGCCCTGACCGGAAGACATCACTGCAATCGTGCCACTGGCGCTGACCCGATCTTTAAAAGTTTCGATCACACGCAACGGGCTGAGCGCATTGGTGACCATGACACGGGTGAACTCCTCGGTTGAAACGTCGGCAATGGTTTCCCGATCGTCATTTTTTACTCCGGCATTGACAAACAGCATGTCAAACTCCGTGTCCGCCAGACGTTGATGCAGGGCGCTAACCTGCTCGGGGTCCGTAATATCCACCGTTTCTACCGTCAGCTGTTGCGGATAGCGCGCAGCCAGCTGCGAAAATTTATCGGTAGAATGGGCTCGCCCGGTCGCCACAACCTGATAGCCTCGCAGTAGCATGGTTTCTGCCAGTGCGAATCCCAACCCGCGTGACGCGCCAATCAATAATGTTTTCATCCTGTGTTCCTCAGTGGAGTCGATGAGAAAAGTCTAGCGCGGAGTGAGGGGAGGCGGAACACGCAGCTTGTGCAGTGATAACCTGCACTGAACGCCTTGTTATGTCGCCCGACATCCAGCAGGATATTGACCATGAACACCACCGATCTGAATTTACTCACGGCGCTCGACGCGCTGCTCACTACCGGCAGCGTGGTGGGTGCCGCTCGCAAACTCAACCTAAGCGAGTCAGCGATGAGCCGCACGCTGGGCCGACTACGCAATGTGACGGGCGATGCGTTATTAGTGCGAGCCGGACGGCAGATGGTGCTGACCCCTTATGCAGAAGCGATACGGGAACGGACGCAGCGTACGTTGCGGGAAGCACATGCAGTGCTCAGCCCGGATGCTGAAACGCTGGATTTAGCACAGCTGAATCGCTGTTTTAGGCTGCGCACCAACGAAGGCTTTGTCGAAGCGTTTGGCAGTGCGTTGATTGCTGCTGTGACCGCGCAGGCACCGAAGGTCGAGTTGGTCTTTGTGGCAAAGCCGGAGAAAAGTGATCGTGAATTGCGTGATGGCAGCATTGATATAGAGATTGGCGTGCTCGGCAATATGGGGCCAGAAATCCGCTTGCAGGCGCTGTTTCGCGATCGTTTTGTCGGCGTGGTACGCGCGGGCCATCCTTTGACACAGCAGATGGACATCACCCAATTAGCCCGATTTGGCCACATTGTGGCGTCTCGTCGCGCAGAACGGGGTGGACCGATCCATGACGCCATCGAGCAAGCCGGATTGCAGCGCAAGGTTGTTGCTGTTGTGCCGGCTTTCTCTGCCGCTGTGGCGCTGGTGGTCGATTCGGATTGGGTGGCGCTGGTGCCCCGTTCGCTGGTTGCACATCACCCATTGATCGCTCACAGCCAGGCGTTAGCGATGGTTGAGTTGCCCTTTGCCACGCCGGAAATGACAGTGTCACAAATGTGGCATCCTCGACTGGAGAATGATGCCGCGCATCGCTGGTTGCGCGGCGTGGTGAAACAGGTTTGCGTTATGGCGCGTAACTGATCGGCGTAATGGCGGTAGGATCAAGTTGCTGACCGAATTTTGCTAACGTGGATGCCATCGGGCACAGCGTACCCACCTCGGTGACCCGACAGTCAGGCGTTCGCCACTCTTCTCGCAGCAGCGGATGCGCTTGATCGACAGACTGTAGATGACGAAGGTCGTCGAGGCTTTGTGCCTGGAAGTAAACATGCAGCCAGCGCTTGCCGCTCTGCTTATCGCGCCAGCGTTCAAACACCAGGCTACTGCCGGGGGGAATGTTGCCGCGCGTGTAGCCCGGCAAAGTCCAGGTGAAGCCCATCAACGTGCGCACCATCGCGATGTTAGTGTCATGTGCGACAAACAGCAGCCAGCGTGCATCCGGCACGGCATCTGAAACGGGGCTGACACCCTGTTCAACACCCTGAATCATTTCATTCAGCAGAATAGAGCCACGCTTTTTCGCCGTGTACAGCACGTCGTTACTGAGGTCGTAATTAGCGGTTAACAGCGGTAATACAGCGGTTATCTGTGTGGAGTGGGTGATATTGCCCCAGGCCAGTTGATCTGCCGGCAGGTTCTCACTCCAGCCCAGACGCAACGTCTCCACCATGCTGGCAAGAACACTCAATCCCTGCACATAGGTCTTGCCGCTCTTGCTCTGCTTGATCTGCCACGGTTTGTCAAAGACCGAGCAATCGCTACCTGGCTGACAGACAGCACTTTTTAATGCCTGAACGGCAGGTTGTAGCGCCTGCTGACGTGCGACCAGATTCCCCGTCGTAGCGGTCACGGCGGCAAGTTGTTGTGCGGGATCGGTATCGGTAGCCGGAAACGCTTCGGTCTGGAACAGGGGATCATCCTCACCCGCCACGTGATGCACCGTAACGCCACAGCCTGGAAATGCACCATCCACCAGTGCCTGGGCAGTGGCGCGGGTGCGTTGCAACGGGCTGGCGCGAACATACACCTCTTGTGCCTGTGGGCAGCCTGACGTCAATAAACCCAACTGACGATAGTGATCGCCTTCCCAGCGCCCCTTGTTCACCACGGCAGCGTAGCCATGCCCGGTCAACTCGCCATCGTGTGTGGTCCAGATGGTCCACGGGCGCTGAGTCGCCGCTTCAATCTCCTTACGGTTGCCAGACGTGGGTGGGCGAATACCATGTCGGCTTAGTTCCACGACCTTTTCCAGCTGATACTGCGCTTCAGCGTGTGCCGGTAGGGCGCTAAACCAGGACGCACTGGCTATCAACAGGCTGGCGGCAAAGTGATTTCTACGAAGGTTCATCGTGATCCTTATACGAAATAGGGCGTTTATGCAGAACCGGGTGGGATAAAACGCTGTGTTTAGGCACCGCGCACGGATCCACGCCACACCACATCGGCCTGGTACAGCAAGCTGTCATGCTGTTGCTCGGTTTGCGGAGTAAAGCCGGTCTCATCGGCCTCGGTTTGCATCAGCCAGTTCACAGCATCGCGTGCAAATTGCTCAACCGGCTGGGCAAAGGTGGTGAGATGGTAAGAAGACCAACCCGCTTGCGCGATGTTGTCATAGCCAATCAGGCACAGGTCCTCGGGCACGCGCAGGGCAAAGCGGTGGCGTGCTTCATCCATAAATCCGCAGGCAACCAGATCGGTCACGCAAAACACGGCGTCGGGGCGGTGATGCTGAGTCAGCAATCGGTGCGCCAGAATTTGTCCGCTTTCGTAAGAGGTCGAGCCAAATCGTTCGATGGTGACTTCCATCCCCACGCGCTGCGCTTCGGCAACAAACGCTGCTTCGCGCTTCATCAGGCTGGGTGTGCCCGCCAGAGAGTTAGCAAAGGCGAGGTGGCGACAGCCAGCACGCTGAAACGCCATCACCGCCGTGGCCGCCGCACGTTGTGCATCCAGGTTGATGCTCAGCGAGCCGGGCAGCGCTTCATCGCGGTTTATCAAAATGATGCGCTGTCCATGCTGATAGCACTGGCGGGTAATGGTGCGATCCGGCATGCCGGAAAGGATGATCGAGGCATCCGCACGAAAGTTGATCGCCTGCTGTAATGCGGCTGACACGCTGTTGTCGGAACGATCAGTATTGATCAACATGGCAATTTTTCCCGCTTCCTGCAGAAACTGCGTCAACCAGCGAACCAGGCTGGCGCGATAGGGGGTAGCGATCTCGGAGACAACTAAACACACAATCCCACTGCGATTACGCACCAGGCCGCGCGCCAGATGATTAACGTGATAACCCAACTCCTGTGCGGCTTTCATGACACGTGCTCGCATGGCAGAGGATACGCTGGCACCCGGTGTAAACACGCGTGATACCGCTGAGCGTGATACGCCAGCGCGTTCTGCCACATCCTGCGCACTGACCACGGTTTTCTCACTCTGCATGCTCAACTCCTGTGCAAACATCGATTGAAAAAGAGTCTGCCTCAAATTGCAAAGCTGTGCAAACCGTTCAGAATCTAATTTGTTGCATTTTTGTGACACAACCAATCAATTGCATCGCAAGCCATTTGACAGCTGTTTTTTTGTTCATTACTACTTTGCACAGATGTGCAAAAAAGGTGCCAGTGAAGCACCACCCTACAATCAAAGGAGAACACCATGCGAGCCACCTCAATCGCCGTCGCACTATCCCTCTCTTGTACTGTACTGCCTTTCGCTGCCTCTGCGGCGGGCAACCTCAACATGGTTTGTTCCGCTGACGTGGTGGTGTGTGAACACATGACACGTATCTTCAGCCAGAGCCATCCAGATATCAAAGTCAGTATGGTGCGTTTGTCGGCGGGGGAAGCGTATGCGCGTTTACGCAGTGAAGCGCGTAATCCGCGTACCGATATCTGGTGGGCCGGTACCGGCGATCCGCATATGCAGGCGGCCGATGAGGGGTTAACGCAAGTGTACAAATCTCCACTGCTTGACCAGCAGCAGGATTGGGCACAAAAACAGGCTGAAAACTCGGGCTATCGCACGGTGGGAATTTACGCTGGCGCACTGGGCTGGGGCTATAACACCAAACTACTCGCCGATAAAAAGCTGAAAGAACCCCTCTGCTGGAAGGATTTGCTGGATCCCGGTTTTAAGGGGGAAATTCAAATCGCCAACCCGAACTCCTCCGGCACCGCCTACAACACACTGGCCACCCTGGTGCAAATTATGGGAGAGGAGCAGGCCTTCGATTACCTGAAAAAACTCAATGCCAACGTCTCGCAATATACCAAGTCCGGCTCCGCGCCAGTGAAAGCTGCCGCGCGAGGCGAAACCACGGTTGGTATCGTGTTCATGCATGATGCTGTTGCGATGCAGGTGGATGGCTTCCCGATCAAAACCGTCGCGCCCTGTGAAGGCACGGGTTATGAGATTGGCTCAATGTCGATAGTGAAAGGGGCGCGCAACCTGGCCAATGCCAAGGTCTGGTACGACTGGGCGCTCAGTGCGGAGGCGCAGTCGCATATGAAGGAAGCGAAGTCCTTCCAGCTACCGTCAAATCGCAACGCGGAAATCTCGGAATACGCCCCGCGCTTCGAAAACATCAAACTGATCGATTACGACTTCAAAACCTATGGCGACTCCGCCAAGCGCAAAGCGCTGCTCAGCCGCTGGGATAAAGAGATTGGTGCCAGCGCACAGTGATGGCCTGACTGCGTGAACCCGCGCCACATCCTGCGAGATCCTATCCTTGCCGTGGCGCCTTTCAACACATCATTCCACTGCGAGCCGGAGAGGCAGACTCTCCCTCTTGAGGAGTTTTATGCATGCAAATAATCGTCGGCTTACCGGCGCACTGTTGATCGGCCTGGCATCTCTACTCTTGCTGCCGTGGTATAGCCTGGAAGCCGGCTTTTTTGATGGCGGCTGGTTGTTCAATTTGTGGCGCGATCCTGCTAATGCGCCCGCCTTGTGGCAGGTCAGCTCACATCCGTGGCTGGCGATTGCACTGACCTTGTTCGCGCTCTGTGCCGCGTGTGGATTACTTCCCTCTGGCGCGCGCAGCCGCCTGATGCTGTTATTTAGCGCACTGGGCGTCATTTTTCTGGTGATTGAAGGACATGCCATCGGCTACAGCGGCTGGAGCTGGTTATGGCTGGAAAACCGCTTCGGGGCACTGGAGCAGGGCCAACCGGCGATGGGCGCGGGTGCACTGCTGTTGATGACTACCTTTTTGCTGCTGTTTTCGTTTGCGCTGACCGAGCGAGGCGTGTTGAAAGGCGATGCCTTTGTGGTGGCGTCCCTGGTATTACTGACCGCGCTGGTCAGTATTTTTGTGCTTTATCCGGTGCTGAGCATGTTTGTGGTCTCGGTGCAGGACGTTGATGGCAGTTTTAAACCCGACGGACTGATCAGCAATATTCAGGATCCTTCAATCTGGAGTCTGGCCTGTTTGAAAGGAGGCACCTGCGGTACGGCCTGGCGCACGCTGTGGCTGGCGCTGATGACGGCTTCTGGTTCTACGTTCTTGGGGCTGGCCTTTGCGCTGGCCGCCACGCGCACGCCGCTGCCCTGTAAAAAAGCGCTGCGTATGCTGACCATTTTGCCGATTATCACGCCGCCGTTTGTGATTGGTCTGGCGCTGATTCTGCTGTTTGGCCGTTCAGGCGTGGTCACGGAATATCTGGCGGCGCTGTTTGGCATCGAACCTGGACGATGGCTGTATGGTTTAACCGGCATCTGGATTGCGCAGGTGCTGTCATTCACGCCTATCGCGTTTCTGGTGCTAATTGGTGTGGTCGAGGGGGTAAGCCCTTCACTGGAAGAAGCCTCACAAACGCTGCGCGCCAACCGCTGGCGCACCTTCAGCCGCATTTCCCTTCCTTTAATGGCGCCCGGTCTGGCCAACGCTTTCCTGATCAGCTTTATCGAAAGCATGGCTGATTTTGGTAACCCGATGGTGCTGGGTGGCAGTCAAGGTGTGCTCTCCACCGAAATCTTCTTCTCGGTAGTCGGCGCGCAGAATGATCCCAGTCGGGCAGCGGTGCTGGCGATGATTTTACTCAGCTTCACCCTGGCGGCGTTCGTACTGCAGCGTTGGTGGTTGGGCGGCAAAAATTTCGCCACCGTCACTGGTAAGGGCGACGGCGGCAAACATGGTCAACTGCCCAGACTATTACGCTATGGCGTGTATGGCATGGTGATCCCGTGGGGGCTGTTCACGTTGGTGATTTACGGCATGATCGTCGTCGGTGGGTTTGTGCAGTCATGGGGGCTAAATGACGCCCTCACTGTCGAGCATTATGTGCGAGCTTTCCGTGTCAGCAGCAGTGACGGGCATTTGCTGTAGACCGGCTTGGCGTGGAACTCGTTCTGGACCACGCTTGAGATAGCGCTGATTGCCGCGCCGCTCACCGCGATTGTCGGCTTGCTCACCGCCTGGCTGATTGTGCGACAGAAGTTTGCCGGCCGTCAGACGTTTGAATTCTTGTTGATGCTGAGTTTCGCTATTCCGGGCACGGTGATTGGTGTGAGTTATGTGATGGCGTACAACTTGCCGCCGCTGGAGATCACCGGTACGGCTCTCATCCTGATTGCCTGCTTTGTGTTTCGTAATATGCCGGTGGGGGTGCGCGGGGGCATTGCGGCCATGAGCCAACTGGATAAAAGCCTTGATGAAGCCTCATTGACGCTGGGTGCCAACAGTTTCCGCACGCTGCGCAAAGTGGTGCTGCCGTTGCTCAAACCGGCGATCAGCGCCGCGTTAGTGTATGCCTTCGTTCGCGCTATTACTTCCATTAGCGCCGTCATCTTCCTCGTCAGTGCGCAATACAATATGGCGACCTCCTACATTGTCGGGCTGGTCGAAAACGGTGAGTACGGCGTGGCGATTGCTTACTCCACCGTATTGATTGTGGTGATGTTACTGATCATTGGCGTGTTTCAGTGGCTGGTGGGTGAGCGAAAACTGCGTCGTGTTGCCCGCCCCGCGGATATCGCTGTGCCGTCGACTTCAACTTCGTTAACTCAGGAGAGAACCGTATGACCAGTATCAATGCGGGTTCCGTGGTATTTGAGCATGTCACTAAACGTTTTGCGGGCTTCAACGCCTTACCAGATCTGTCACTGACGGTGGAACCTGGCACGCTGGTTACGCTGCTGGGCCCCTCTGGTTGCGGCAAGACCACCACGCTGCGCTTGCTGGCGGGGCTGGAACATCCCACCTCCGGGCGCATTCTGATTGGCGGTAAAGACGTAACACATTTGCCTGCCAACGAGCGCGATGTGGCAATGGTGTTTCAATCTTACGCGCTGTTTCCCCATATGAGCGCGCTCGACAACATCATGTATGGGCTTCAGTCCTCGGGAATGAACAAGCGGGAAGCGCAAGACCGGGCGCGCGAAGGATTGAAACTGGTGGGACTGGAAAACCAGGGCCAGCGATTGCCGTCTGAGCTTTCGGGCGGTCAGCAACAGCGTATTGCAGTGGCGCGTGCGTTGGTGCTGGAACCGCAGGTGCTTCTGCTGGATGAACCCTTATCCAATCTTGATGAACGTCTGCGTCGCCGTGTGCGCACCGATATTCGCGAGCTACAACAAAGGCTTGGCTTTACCGCAGTCTATGTCACGCACGATCAGGAAGAAGCGCTGGCGGTGTCTGATAAAATTATTGTCATGAAAGAGGGTGATATTGCCCAGCAAGGCGCACCAGAAAGCCTTTACCACGCCCCGAATTCGGTGTTCATCGCTGATTTTATGGGGGAAGCCAACATTCTGCCGTGCGAAGTCGAGCAAGTGGAGGGCAACGATGCGCTGGTGCGGCTGGGAAATCTGCGTTATCGCGTGCGCGGTAACGGCGTGCCAACCGGCTCGGCCCAATTGTCGGTGCGTCCGCAGTTTATTACGTTGCACAGCGATAGGCAGGGAGCCTTGCAAGGCGAAGTGACCCACAGCACATGGCTGGGTGATCACATCGAATATGAAGTGGCCACGCCGCTCGGTTCCTTGTTTATCGTTGATGCGCAGATGGAGCAGCGTCTGCCGCTGGCTTCTGCCGTGGCGATTGATTTTAAACCTCAGGGATTAGCCCTGATTGCCGGATAATTTAAGGACAGATAATGAGTGACACCGTGAATGACGCGCTGCTGGCACGTTTGATTTTGGCAGAGAAAGTGGCACGCGCAGGGGGCGAGAAGGCGCTGGAGTATTTCCATCATCGCGACACGCTGGTGGTCGAGACCAAGTATGATCTTCAGGATGTGGTGTCGCGCGCTGACCGCGAAGTCGAGCAGATGATCGATCAGCAGATTCGCGCCCAGTTTGCCGACGACGGTTTCCTGGGGGAAGAGTACGGATTGCAGGAAGGCACATCGGGATACACCTGGGTAGTTGATCCGATTGATGGCACCAGCCCGTTTTTGAACGGCATGCCAAACTGGTGCGTCTCCGTCGCGGTACTGCATGACGGTGTGCCAGTGATCGGGGTGATCTATGCGCCAACCTATCAGGAGTGCTATGTGGCGGCGTTGGGGCAAGGCGCGACGTTAAATGGCCGTCGTTTGCAGGTTGATCCAACCCGCACGCTACAAAACCATGTCACTGGCTTTGGCGCTAACAGTCACGTTAGCCCTGTTGAAGTTGGCAATATTCTGGCCTCATTGCTGGAGGCCGGGGGCAACTTTATCCGTATCGGCTCTGGCGCATTGATGCTGGCGTGGGTGGCGGCTGGGCGCGTAGTGGGCTATTACGAACCCTATATGCACGCATGGGATTGTCTGGCGGGCTACTGCCTGGTGAAAGAGGCGGGCGGCTGGTATCACCCGTTCAATACCGAAGGCGAACGTTTGCTGAAAGGCGCTCAGGTGCTGGCGGTGGCGCCTGGCGCGGAAGCAGATTTGAAACGGATTGCGGGAATTTAAGCCTTATCCTCGTTGCCGGAAGCCGTTGCAGCAGCGGCTCCCGGCAAACGCTTTAATGGTCACTAAAGCTAATCGGCCCGCTATAACTCAGCAGCATTGCAATTCGACCCTGGCGATGCTGTTATAACCCATCACCATATTTACCGGGTAATCGCGTGTCGCTCTCCTCATCAGAATGGTTTAGCCGTAATGGCATTGAATGTTCGCGCGTGAACGCCACTGGCAGCCGCTTTCCACGTCATCTGCATAATGAATATGTAATTTGCGCTAACCTCAGCGGGCGCGAAGAGATTTGGCTCGATGGCAAAGTCTCTGACGTGTTTGCCGGGCAGGTGACGATTTATAATCCCAGCGCGATTCAGTCCTCCTTATTCAGCAATGATCCGGTGAGTTTTATCAGCATCCACTTGCCGCAGGTGATCTTATCCGAAATGTTTGACACCACCGCTGCGCCCGCTTTGCGCGAAGGGGTGTTCCATGACGCGCTGTTGTTTCAGGCGATCACTGAATTCGACCAGGCCGCGCGCACAGGAGATGAGTTACTGCTGGAACAACAGCTGCTGTGGCTGTGTGGTGAACTGCTCGACGATAAAGAGAGTGCCGAACAGGGGGAAGTGCAGATTATCGAGCAGGTGAAGCAGTTTCTTGGTGAACACTTGCACGAGAAACCGCAACTGGATGTGCTGGCGCAACGTGCCGGGCTAAGTAAGTATCATCTGGTGCGTCGTTTCACCCAGCTCACCGGGCTGCCACCGTTGCAATACCATATGCAATTGCGGCTACAGCAGGCGCGGGAACTGTTGCGCCGTCGGGTACATCCGCAGGAAGCCGCGCTGCAACTGGGTTTTTACGATCAAAGCCACTTCATTAACGCCTTTCGCAAAGTAATGGGTACCACACCACACCATTACGCCCAGCAAATTGCCTCAGCCCAATACAAACTCCCGATAGCCTGACACCATCACATAGGCGGCGAAGTAGCAGAAGATCAGCGCCGAGGCGAGGTAGGAGTATTTTAACAGGCGCTGCCCCAACAGCTTACCGCCCATGCTGCCCACCAGGCATAACACACAGGTCCAGACCACTCCCGCGATAAAGAACCCACCGAGGAAAGAAGAGGTGGCATTGACGCTGCCGTGCCCCATGCGAGCAATCAGTGCACCGCCCACGCTGGCAAACCATAAAATCGCCGTGGGAGATGACATCGCCAGCACCACGCCCCTACTGAACTCTCGCAGTAACGAACGATAAGGCTGTTGCTCCGCTGGGGGTAACGCCGCATCTTTACGCAGTGCAGCGATCAACATTTTACCTGCGAACCACAGTAGTAATAATCCACCGCCAATCCACAACACCCAGCGTACCGCAGTAAACTGCAACACCACCGCCATGCCAGCCAGCGCCAGCACCGCATAAATCAGGTCGCCAATGCAGGTGCCAATCCCTAACCAAAAACCGTGAAAATAGCCACGCTGCATCGCGAGGGTAATCATGGCGATATTGGCCAGCCCAATATCAAGGCACAGCGATAAACTCAGCAGAAAACCATTTGAAAACTGCAGCATAGCAACAAGCCTGTCCTTATTTTTTTCTGTGGGCGGCATTAAACCACGGCACGAATCACACTGTATTGGAAAGAATTGCGCCACCGCGCCCGGAGCACCACGGCATTCGCTCCAGGATGAATCGTCTCTGCGTCTGGTTTTCTCGCCGTCGCAATTATGTTTATATGCATCCATCTGCCATCAACGACCAAACGCCATGAATCTTCGGGAAAAAATTGTCGGCCAGTTCAGTGAGCTGTCACCAGAACTGCAGCGCGCGGCTGAGTTCTCTCTGCAAAATACCAATCAGCTGGTGGTGCAATCGATGCGCGCGTTTGCCGTTGAAGCCGGTGTGAAACCTGCCACGCTGCTGCGGCTGGCGCAGCGTTTGGGCTACAACGGCTGGGGCGAACTGAAAGATGCCTTCATTGATGACATTGGCCTGCGCAATGATACATACGTATCCAAGGCCGAAAAACTGATCGCCAAAGGAACACAGCCGCAGCTGTATGATGAGGTGTTTAGCGCGCATCAGGCCAATCTGGCCTTTACGCAAAACGAAAATCAGGCGGAAATGGAACAAGCTGTGACCCTGCTCGATGCGGCTGATAACGTCTATATCTGCGGCTTTCGCGCCAGTTTTCCCATTGCCTGGTCACTGTTTTATGTTTACCGACTCTTCAATCGTCAGGTCTCGTTGATTGATGGCCTCGCCAGTAATATCGAGGTGTTTACTCGTGAACTCACCGCCCAGGATTGTGTACTGCTGACCAGCTTTGCGCCTTATTCACGCGAGTCACTGGATGTGCTGCACGCCGCGCAGCAGTCAGGCGCAAAGATCATCGCGATTACCGATTCACCAGTTTCCCCGCTGGCGCAGGCCGCCGACTGCACCCTGTTATTCTCTATCTACAGTCCGTCGTTCTTCCCCTCAGTGGTCTCTGGCATGGGGCTGGCAGAGTGCTTACTGGCAATGCTGGTGGCGCGCCATGGCCGTGATGCTGTGCATAAAATCGAAAATGCCGAACGCTATCTCATTGAATCTGGAGCTTATGTGGTGCCTGGCAAATCCTGAGGAATGATTCATTTGTATCCGTCATAAGAAAATGGAATGCATGTGAATCATTATTGCATTGACGTGATCCAAATGATTCCTGCAAGATGCGCTTAATCACCGTAGCGTATTCAGGAGCAGTACCCAGTATGAGCCACATTATTCACCGCAGTTTGCGCAGCACGCCCGCCGTGGCTGCTCGCGCCGAAGGGGCGTACATCTTCGATAAACAAGGAAAGCAGTATCTCGACGCCTGCGGTGGTGCTGCCGTTTCCTGCTTAGGCCACGCACATCCTGATGTGTTAGCCGCGATGCATCGTCAAATCGACCAACTGGCCTATGCTCACACCAGCTTTTTTACCAGCAACACCGTTGAGCAACTCGCTGAACAGTTGACGCGCACGGCGCCTGGCGATCTCAACTACGCCTATTTCGTTTCCGGTGGTTCGGAAGCCGTGGAAACCGCGCTGAAATTAGCGCGTCAATATTTCGTTGAAATCGGGCAGGCGTCACGTACCAAATTCATCGCGCGCAAGCAGAGCTATCACGGCAACACGCTGGGTGCATTGGCCGTCGGCGGCAATGAGTGGCGCCGTCGCCAGTTTGCCCCATTACTGATCGACGTGATTCGCGTGTCAGCCTGTAATGAATACCGCGATCTTCGTGCTGATGAAACGCAGCAGCAATACACCACGCGTCTGCTTAATGAACTGGAACAAGCAATTGTTGATGCCGGTCCGGAAACCATTATTGGTTTCTGCGCTGAAACGGTAGTGGGTGCCACCACCGGCGCGACTCCGCCGACGCCAGGTTATCTGAAAGGCGTGCGCGCACTGTGCGATAAATACGGCATCTTGTATATCGCCGATGAGGTGATGTGCGGTATGGGACGCACCGGGACGTTGCACGCGTTTGAACAAGATGATGTGGTGCCGGATCTGGTCACTATCGCCAAAGGGTTGGGTGGCGGTTATCAGCCGATTGGTGCCGTGCTGGCCAGCGAAAAGATCGTCTCCGCACTCCAGTCGGGCAGTGGTCTGTTCCAGCACGGTCATACTTATATTTGCCACGCTACGGCGGCTTCAGCGGCACTGGCCGTCCAGCAGGTGATTGAACGCGATAACCTGCTCGATGCGGTGAAGCAGCAGGGCGCGTATCTGCAAAATGCTTTGCGTGAAGTGCTGGGCGCATTGCCGCATGTGGGCGACACGCGTGGGCGCGGCTTATTTGCCGGTGTGGAACTGGTGCGCGAAAAAAAGAGCAAAACCCCGTTCGATCCTGCACTGAAACTACATGCTGGCATTAAAGCCAACTGTATGGCTCGTGGCCTGATGGTGTATCCGATGGGCGGCACCATTGACGGGCAGTATGGCGACCACATCCTGATTGCTCCGCCATTTATTATTACGCCGAGCCAGCTCGATTTTGTGGTGGATACGCTGGCAACCGTGATACGTGAGGAGACCGGTAAATTATGATTAATCGTTTGCCGCCGCTGGCGGAGCACGAGTGGGACGACCAGCAACGTCCACTGGCAGAAGAGATCATTAATGGGCCGCGCGGTGCATTGCTTCCGCCGTTTGAGCCTTTACTGCGCAGCCCGGAATTGATGGCGCACGCGCAGCGCATGGGAGAGTACCTGCGCTATCGCAGCGCGCTCGGTCAGCGCTTATCGGAACTGGCGATTCTCATGACGGCGCGTCACTGGTCGCAGCCGGTGGAGTGGGCGATTCATGCGCCCATCGCCCGGGAAAAGGGCATATCCGGCGCTGCCGTGCAGGCCATTAATGAGAAGCGCCTGCCCGATGACTTAAAGCCGGATGAGTGGGTGATTTACCACTTTTGCCAGCAACTGCATCAACAGCAAAAAGTCACTGACACCTCCTGGCAACAAGCCATCGATTTATGGGGCGAAAAGGGCGTGGTGGATCTGATTGGCATTAACGGTTATTACAGCTTCCTCTCGATGATCATGAACGGCGCACAGACGCCTGCTCCAGATTCTTCAGACATTCTTTTGCAAAGTGCATCAATATGAAAAAAATCGCAATCCATGGTTCCGCCTTCGAAATTGGTCAGCAACTGGGTGAATTTGGCCGTGAAGCCTGGCATCAAAAGCTGACGCTCACCGCACTCTGGCAGACAGTGACAGCCATGAAAGACGCCGACCAAACGGTGGCCATGCGCGCGTTGGTCCAGGCGCACTATCCGCTGATCTGGCAGGAGCTGGAAGGGCTGGCCGCAGGATTACAGGCGCCGATTGAGGAGGTTTTTGCCTGGAACTGCCGTGGCGATTTAGTACGTTCAACCTCGGATGGATGTACCACCGTGGCGGGACAGCGTGCTGATGGCGTGTTAACTATCGCGCACAATGAAGATGGTTTTCCTCAATTACGCGATGACTGTGCCATCGTCAGCATCCGTCCGGATAGTGGGATGGCGTTCGCCAGCTTTGCTTATCCGGGGTCGATTTGCGGTCATACCGTTGCCGTAAACGAGAAGGGCGTGGTGAATACGGTGAATAATATTCGTGCACTGCATCGTCCGGAAGGAGTGCCGCGTCAAATCCTGGCCCGCGCCGCGTTGAATGCGGCCACGCTGGATGAGGCCATCGCAATCCTGACCACACCACCGCGCGCCGGATCGTTCCACCATACGCTCGGACAGATGGGCGATAGCC
>NZ_DAMDQC010000014.1:0-50910 GCF_032082325.1 Pantoea sp. CTOTU50773
TCGTCATGGGTGGCGACCTTGTTCTTCTTCGCGCGAAATGAACCCTGCCATTTATCACCACCTCGTTACTCACCGCTCGGAATCATCGATACCACTCAGGGCGACCTGAACCTCTCCTCGTAAACATCTGACACACTTTTACCCAGGCTTGTGCATCTTCGTGCTGGCTCTAAAGCCATCTCTGCTTATCATTAGCGTGATAACAAAGAGACTAAGCCCCCCTGATGAATTTCCGTAATTTCGAAGCTGAAGAAAAACTGTTTGTCCGCCGTGCGCTTGCCGCTTTTGCTCTGGTCGTCATCTGTTTCATTATCCTTGGCGTTAACCTGTATCGTCTGCAGGTGGATCAGCACAGCTATTACCAGACGCGGTCCAACGAAAACGACATCAAAATGATCCCCATCGCGCCGACGCGAGGGTTGATCTACGATCGCAACGGTATTCCGCTGGTGCGTAACGTCACCTGGTACGACATCCTCGTGACGCCTTACAAAATCGACAATATGCAGGAAACGCTGAAGCAGCTGACGCCCATTGTCGACCTGACGCCGGAAGAAATTGAAACCTTCGAGCACGAACTCAAACAGAACAGCCGCTATAAGCCGGTCGAGCTAAAAGCAGAACTCACCGATGAGCAGGTGGCGCGCTTCTCCGTCAATCAGTTCCGTTTCACCGGCGTGGCCATCGACACCTATGAGGACCGCGAGTATCCCTATGGCGCCGATTTAGCTCATGTGGTGGGCTATGTTTCCAAAATCAACGATAACGATTTCAAACGCTTGAATGCCGAAGGCGTCGGCGAAAACTATGCTGCTGACCACAACATCGGTAAGCAGGGCATTGAAGGCTATTACGAGTCCATTTTGCACGGCAAAACCGGTTATCAGAAAGTGGAAGTGGATAACCACGGTCGCATTGTGCGCGTGCTGAAAGAAGTGCCGCCGGTTGCCGGCCAGAACGTCTATCTGACGCTGGATTTACATCTGCAGCAGTACGTTGAGAGCCAGCTCGCCGGCCAGCGTGCGGCGGCGCTGATTGAAGATCCGCGCGATGGCAGCGTGCTGGCGATGGTATCTGCGCCGAGCTATGACCCGAATCCGTTTGTAAAAGGCATCAGCTACAAAGCCTACAAAACGTTGCTGCAGGACAAAAATCTGCCGCTGATCAACCGTGTCACGCAAGGCCTGTATCCACCGGCCTCGACAGTTAAACCCTATATGGCGATGTCCGCGCTGCTGACCAAGGTGATCACCCCAAGCTTTACTATTTATGGCGCGCCGACCTGGACCCTGCCAGGCACCGATCGTAAATATCGTGACTGGAAAAAGTCGGGGCATGGCACGCTGGATGTCACCAAGGCGATTGAGGAGTCGGCGGACAGCTTCTTCTATCAGGTGGCGTTTATGATGGGCATCGATCGTATTCACACCATGCTGAGCCAGTTTGGCTACGGTAAACCCACCGGCATCGATCTTAATGAAGAGTATTCAGGATTGCTGCCTAGTCGTGAGTGGAAGCAGAAAGTGCATAAACACGCATGGTATCAGGGCGATACGGTGTCGGTGGGAATTGGGCAGGGTTACTGGATTGCGACGCCGATTCAGATGGTGAAAGCGCTGGTGGCACTGCTCAACAATGGCCGGGTGATTAATCCGCACCTGCTGGAGAAATCGCAGCGCGGCACCGAGCAGCAGTTGTATCAGCCGAAAGACCCGCAGCCGCAGATTGGCGATCCAAAATCACCGTATTGGTCGCTGGTGCGTCACGCGATGTTCGGCATGGCCAATGCACCGAATGGCACCGGTTATAAATATTTCCACACCGCGCCTTACGGCATTGCGGCGAAGTCGGGGACGTCTCAGGTGTTCAGTCTGAAGCAGAACCAGGTCTACAACGCGAAAATGATCCCGACGCGCCTGCGTGACCACATCTTCTATACCGCGTTCGCACCGTTTAATGATCCGAAAGTCGCAGTGGCGTTGATTCTGGAAAACGGGGGAAGTGAAGGGGTGACGGCAGCACCGTTGATGCGCAATATTCTCGATCACATCTTCCTGCCGCCACCGTCTGAGCCGCCGGTAGAAACGGCGCAGAAAAATTAATTTGCGCGAGATCGCACCCAACGTCGCGGTGCGATTTATCGCGCGATCCTGAGCGGTAATGCTGATCTCTGCGCTATAAATGCTGTCGCGACAAGGCTCTTCTAGCGGAAGAAAACCCGGTTGCGACCGTGGTTTTTCGCATCATATAGCGCGGCATCAGCATTGTTATACAGGGTTTCGAAATCAGAACCCGGTTTGCCGTAGCTCACGCCGAGGCTGGCCGTCACTAACTGACCCGGCAGCACCGCCAGTGGCGAGGCGTTCAGGGAGGCGTGAATCGCGCCCGCGACAATCACCGCGTCCGATAAACGGTAGTGCGGCAGCAGCACGGTAAACTCTTCACCGCCAATACGGCCAATGCTGGCATCTTCCGGACAGTGCGTCTGAATACGCGACACCAGGCCGCAAATCACCTTATCGCCCATCGGATGTCCGAACTCATCGTTGATCTTCTTGAAGTGGTCGATATCGAGAATGATCAGCGCCGCCGGGCCATTGCTCAACGTATTCGTAATACGCTGAATGATGGCACCGCGGTTCCAGACAGCGGTGAGGGGGTCGTGGCTGGCTTTGTATTCCAGCTCCTGAGCCAGTTGATGCAGCTGCTCATTGACGCGGTTCAGCTCGCGTTCAGCACGGTCACTGCGCGAGATCATGCGATAGGTCTCGCGCATCAGGCGCTGATAGTGGCGATTAACGTTCAGCAACGCATTACGATAATCATCTGCACTGAGCGAGGTCTGAGCCGCAACATCCTGAGCGCGCGTTAGCACCTCGCTCTCTTCGCGAAACAGCTCATTCAGGTCCATCATGAGGCCATTTCCGCTCGCAGATTCACCTGCAGATCGGTAAAGTCCAGCGCCAGTTCCTGGCCGAACTCTTCAGACACATCATCTTCTTCATCAAAGAACCAGTTGAGTTCAACCTTCTGGCCTTTCTGCGCCAGCTGATTGAACAGATCAAACAGGCTGAACAGCATTTTGGTGCTGGAGCTGTTGAAATAGCGCAGGGCGATACTGGCTTCGATCTGGCCGCTTTGTGCGGGCTGCCAGCTTTCCAGCGCATCCAGCAACGGACGGTAGAAGGCGGCGGCGTTTTCCGGCCAGGATTCTCCGCGCAGGGAAAACTGACCGCTTTCGAAGTCAAAATTGACCTCGGGCGTGCTTTCTGTGGCAGCAATAACAAGGTTTTGCATAAACAATTCAATCCTGGTGAATGGTGGCTTTGAGCCAAAACGTGGCGTAACCACTGGACTCCAGCGGACGCAGTTCATACTCCAGCGGTTCACTGACATCACGGGCAAGTGTCAGTAATCCTATGTTGGCCCCTTTGCTTGTGGCAGGGCTCTCAGCTCGCAGACCTACGCGGTATGCTTGTTTGATCTCTTCATTGCTCATGGTACGCAGCAAATCCAGCCAGTAACGCAGCTGCTCACAGGCGACTTCATCAACCTGATTGCTGCTTTCCAGCACGTAGGTGTCGCCATCTACGCGCAGCGTAACGGTGCCGAAGCGAAAATCCTGCTCGGCGTGGTTCATGACGCGGCTATCCTGCGAATAACGCAGGATATTCTGTACGATTTCAACAAAGCTGGAGAACAAGCGGCGGCGCACTTTCACCGGCGCCTGCTGATTCTCCAGAAAGACCTTAATCACCTCGCCCATGGCGGTGATGTTCTGCGGCGAGAAGAAGCCAGTATAGTGCAGTGCAACGCTTTCTGGCGGTACGCGGCTAAGGGTTGAACCTGAGTTCATAAGGTGCTCATTAATAACGGAAGCCAAACCAGGTGACGTCATCGCGTCGCGGCTGGTTGCCTTGCCAGTTGAGAAATTCCCGCTCAAAGGTCGCTGACAACTCGTCCATCGGCAGGGTTTGATATTGTGTTACCAGCGTCTGAATGCGCTTTTTGCCAAACATAATATGGCGTTCACCGCCGGGCTGATCGGTCACGCCATCGGTCATCACCAACAACATATCGCCGGGATGCAGCGTGCGTTGATGTTCCGGCCAGATGTAATCCTGCGGCGTATCGGTGTAACCCACACCGACGCGATCGGCCTTGAGCGATTCCGCTTCGCCAGCGGCCGGATGTAACAGCGCATGCATGCGTGCGCTGGCCCAGCTGAGTTGATGTTGGCGAGTATCAAGGCGTAGCGCGATAGCATCACAGCCGTCATTGGAGAGCGACGTTTGCTGCGTGGCATTGAGCTGCCCAAGGGTTTGTTTAATATGACGATTCAGTGATTGCAGCAGATCGGACGGTGCCCGACGGTTTTTCTGCAGCGCGTTTTCCAGCGCGGATTGCAGGATCACCGTCATAAAGGCACCCGGAATGCCATGGCCGGTGCAGTCGGCAATCAATGCCAGCCAGCCGTGTTCATCCTGATGGAATGCATAATAGTCGCCGCCCACGCCATCGCGCGGCTGCCAGTGCAGGCACCAGTCATTGAGCTGCTGGGCCATTTGCTGTTTTGAGCGATCAAGCATCGCGTCCTGAATCACGCGCGCATAATCGATACTCTGCAAAATTTGTTGGTGCTGCTGCGCCTGCAAATCGGAGACGGTGCGGATCAAATCGATCCCCAAGCCGATGCCGATATAGCGGCCCTGTTCGGTCAAAATAAATCCGTCGGTGACCGATTTATCCCCGGTTGCCACCACCTGATGCGCCACCTGATCCAACTCGGTATCGGCATCAATCACCAGCGGCTCTTTGTCCATAAAAGCGATGCAGCTTTTGCGGTCATAGAGTTCGCGGAAGAACGGGCGCGTCATCTGTGACAGGAAGATATGGCGGTTGATCATGCCAAACGGCGTGCCGTTCTCGATCACTGGCAAACCGATCAAATCTTTGTGTTCAGTAAACAGAGCCATGACCGCTGTGTTGTCCATGGCTGGACTGACAAACGGCACCTCAATGCACAGCGAACGCGCACGGGAACGGCTCGACAGGGAGTTTAATCCTGCGCGTAAATCAGGCAGCTGCATAAGAATTATTCTGGCATTGATTAGGATTTATCCTAGATTACTGCACTGCCATGACAGTTTTATGTCACAGCAGTGCAATAGAAGAAGAGAAAGCAGGAAAAATTACTCTTCTTTCAAGGCCTCAGCCACATGACTGATGGCGCGCACCAATTCGCTGGAGCTGCCGCGAATCTCAGAGATCACGCCACCCGCTTCTTTGGCTAACACGACGCCATGATCGGCACGTTTCAGGTTCGATTCGATGCCTTTTAACGCTTTTTCGGCGAGAGTGTGGTTATGTTGCACCATATTCTCGATCTCGGTGGTGGCGCGGTTGATGTTTGCCGCCAGCGTGCGCACCTCGTTAGCCACCACAGCAAAGCTGCGACCGTGCTGGCCAGCACGTGCGGCTTCCACTGCTGCATTGAGTGCCAGCAGATTGGTCTGATCGGCGATGCGGCGAATGCTCTCGACAATCGCACCAATGCGGTCTGAGGATTCGCTGAGGTTACTGATATCGCCGGAAATACCGTGCAGTTCGCCCGCCAGCTCATTGATGGTTTGCACACTGTTTTCAATTACCGTGGCACCGAGGCGCGTGCTTTCGCTGGTTTGCAGCGCCGTTTGATACGCCTGTTGTGCCGCCTCGCGCTCCAGATGGTTCTTCTCCACCTGTGCAGTCACATCGGTGGCGAATTTCACCACTTTGTACAGTTCGCCGGCTTCGTTAAACACCGGGTTATAGGTGGCACGTAGCCACACGGTGCGACCCAGCTTGTTCACGCGCTCAAACTGACCGGAGATAAATTCACCCTGATTCAGCTTGTGCCAGAAGCGGCGATACTCGTCACTGTTGCGCATCTGCGGCGGGCAGAACTGACTGTGATGGACGCCAATCACCTCATCGCTGCGATAACCCATGGTTTTGAGGAAATTGTCATTGGTCATCAGCACTTCGCCTTTGAGGTTAAAAGCGATGACCGCCATCGAACGTTCAATGGCGGTGGTCATGGCGCGCTGCTCTTGCGCATCAATAATCCGTGCGGTGATGTCGCTCGCCAGCTTAACGATTTTAATCACCCGGCCGCTGCGATCCTGCACCGGCACATAGTTAGCCTCCAGCCAGATGGGACGGCTGTGCTTGGCAACGCGCAGGAATTTATCGCTGAAGCCTTCGCCCCGGTTCAGGCGGCGCCAGAAATCGCGATACTGCGGGGATTGGACTAAATCAGCCGTACAGAACATGCTGTGATGCTGGCCGGCAATCTCCTTCAGCGTGTATCCCATGCGCTCCAGAAACAGTTCATTGGCGGCGAGAATGTGGCCTTCCGGCGTAAACTCAACCATTGCAATCGCCTCCTGCAACGAGCTGAGCGTGGCGCTGCTGCGAGCGCGCTTCTGCCACGCCAGGCGTGACATTATTCCCGATGTAATAGTGCTAAACATGGTGGACCTTATAATTGGAATTTGTCGTCACATCGGTTATCGGCGGGTGCGGTTAAAAATTCACCACTAAAGTTGGTAGTTGCAGAAATTTTTTACCGGATGGTCTGAAGGTTGCTGTAAAAGCCAGCAGTCAGCGGATTTTTGCTGAAAAGCGTTTGACGGTGCGGCCTGAGTAGGGTTTAATGCGCCCCGTTGCCCGGATAGCTCAGTCGGTAGAGCAGGGGATTGAAAATCCCCGTGTCCGTGGTTCGATTCCGCGTCCGGGCACCAACATTCTGAAAACCCAGCCTTTATGGCTGGGTTTTTGCTATTGTGGGGTGGTGAAATCGTTAGCTCCACTTCACATCATGCTCGTGCTCTAAAAAACTGATAGCCACGTCATCAGCATTGTTTAAGGTAAGACTTCCCTGTATCACCACTCTTTATCCTGTATTCATATAAAAATGACCAAGTTCTAATCGACGTGATAACCCTATGATCGATCCATTGTTAATATGGATGAGTTAGGTGTTTAGTCTATATCAGGCGTATTATTTTAAGGCATATCTGACGCTTTTATTATTGTCAGGTTTTGACTACAAATTTTTCAGATAATGTGTCCATTGAAAAGGGATTATGAATATTGTGTTTGATAGTGGGATTAATCGATAATTTCCGGCTTAGGAGCCTTGAGCTCTTAACTTCACACTCTAATGATTATTAAAGGTTTTATTAATTCCTGTTAATACTCACGAGATGAAATTAATCAGTTAAAAACACTTTTAACAAATGGACGCGTTATTATGAATAAGCTCATTAAGTTTTCAATTGCCGCTGCGGTAGTGACTCTGCTGTCTGGGTGTACTGGAAGCGTGTACAACAAAGAAAAGAACTGTGATTACGATTATCTGCTTCATCCGGCTGTTTCTATCTCGAAAATTATTGGCGGTTGTGGGCCAGTAGATAAATAGTCTGCATGATGATCAGCGGCCAGTTATGCCAGTTAACTGGCCGCAACACCTTTAAATCCCTGAAAAATCTGAAAGAAAAAAATATCATGTTGTTTTAAAAGGGGTTTATTTTATTTTAAGAGTATTAATCATAAGGATGGAAAGTTTATTTTTCTTTTGTCTTGCAATGTTGCATTAGACATGCGTAAATGAACTTCAGTCTGATATGCAGACAGTTTCAAAGTTAGTTCACAGTTTATCTCTCATCTACGTCAGTGCCGAAAACAAGCCCTTTCTCTTTGAGTTTTATCTCAGTCCTGATTTTTCTCTGCGATTCAGTTTACTCAGCCTCACGGCAAAAAAAGAAAAGGTATTAATTATGTCTAATAAAATTCTCGGTACTGTAAAATGGTTCAATTCTGAAAAAGGTTTCGGTTTTATTACCCCTGAAAATGGCGGCAAAGATGTCTTCGTACATTTCTCTGCTATCACCGGTAGTGATTTCCGCTCCCTTGAAGAGGGGCAGCATGTTGAATTCTCCGTACAAGATGGACCGAAAGGCCCTTCAGCAATCAATGTTACAGGTCTCTAATATTAATTTGTTCACCTATTTTATGAGATGTCCTCAGTGTCAGGGCTCTCAATACCGTAAGTCAGTATTTGATGTCAGCCCCAAAAATCCTCACGGTGCGACCTGCATTTTCTGCAAGTCCTCGATGATTGAGCTTAAAAATATTGCTGCATAAACGCAGGTTTGCACTACTTTTCGTGTAACGTCCTCACGCTGTATCTGAACGACAATCCCGCGTTATAACTCGAGCTGAATCGGCTCGATATCGCCATTCTGCTGTGCCGGCTGCGCGCAGCAGATTAATATCTCCCCCTCTGCCACGCTGGCACTCGGCGCAGTCGGGTAGGTTACCGCTCCCTTTAGAATCCGCGTTTTGCACGATCCGCAATGTCCTTCACGACAGCTGTACTCCGGGCTAAGACCGCATGCTTCGGCCAGTTCCAGCAGCGATCCGCTATTCGGCATCCAGCGCGCCTCTTTGGCTGAGTTCATAAACATCACGGGTATGGATTGCGTCGAAATCGGAAGTAAGGTTTGTTCTGTTTGCTGCGCATCCATGCGGCGCTGCAGCGAGGACGGGTCAAAGGCTTCGGCGTGTATACGGCTATCCGCGATATTGTAGCTGCGCAGCCCGTCATATAACGCCTGCGTAAATTGCGGCGGGCCGCACAGGTAAAAGTCGTAGTCGTTAAAGGGCAGCACCTGTGAAAGCAGCGCCATATCGATGCGCCCAGCGACATCGTAATCGAATCCTGATTCTGCCTCCTCTGGCTGGCTCAACACGCGCACCATTTTGCATGCGCCCTGTGAGGCCGCCAGCAACGCATCCAGTTCACGGACAAAAGGGCGTTCCGCTTTGTTGCGCGCGGACTGGATAAAGTAAGTGGGGCGCATGCGCTGTTTGCTGCGTCCTTCATAAACCAGATGGCGCAGCATCGCCAGCATCGGGGTGATGCCGACGCCCGCCGCAATTAAAACCGCTGGGCGTGTCTCTTGCGCATTGATAGTGAAATCACCGGCTGGCGCTCGCGTTTCAAGACTGTCGCCAACCTGTAGATGATCGTGCAGATAGCGCGAGACCACACCATCGCGCTTGACGCTGATGCGGTAAAAACCGTCCGACGGCGCAACCGACAGGGTGTAGTGACGAATCAGCGGTTTGTCTGTACCGGGCAACTGCACGCGAATCGGCAGGTGTTGTCCTGCCTGATGTGGCAGCAAACCGGCGCCATCATCCGGCATCAGATGAAACGAGCGAATCGACGCGCTCTCATCCACAATCTTCGTCACCCTAAACGGCCGCCAGCGTCGCGCCAGTTCGCTGGCACGCAGGCGTTCGGCAGCCGATTGCCAGTCACCCGTCATTTCTGACACCGGTGAGATACCGCCTGCTTTCGTTTCCCAGCGCAAGGCGAGGGCGGCATGACGACGCACGATGCGGCGCGGGCGGAATGTCCACAACCGTTCGGCGCCCTGGAATGCAGCGATCTCCGGCGAGTCGAGGATCACGCTGGCATCGCCGGTCATCTGCAGCGTATCGCCGCTGCGGTAATCCATAAACAGCAGCCCGGCTTTGCCGTTTTGCTGGATGTTGCCGAGCGTGGAGAAAAACAGGTTGCCGTTAAAATCGGGAATGGTCAGCAGGCCATCTTCATCGACTCTAACAAAGCCGGGTTTGCCGCCGCGATGCGAGGCATCAACCTGATGCTCGGCATAAGTCGCAACGTAAAACGTATCGGCGGTGGCGATGGTGTTGCGGGCCGCCTCATCGAGCGTGCTGAGCACTTCAACCTCACCTATAGCAGGCTCATTAGGCGAACGAGCAAAGCGGAAATCGCGCAGCTGAATATAGCGCGGACAGTTGCCGAAACTCTGCTCCACCTGTACCCGAAAGCCACCGCCAATCGCGCTCAACACGCCGTTCATGCGGTTACGGCGACGGGTGTGCAACTCAATGCCGAGCAGGCCAACCGGAGCGCCATCAGTGAACCCGGCAGCAGCCGGATCGCGGGCATCCGGCTGGGCGGCAATATCCAGCGTGGTGGCATTGGGCGAGAAAATAAAACCGGGCTGGCCTTCCAGCAGCGTAACCCAGGCATCGCCTCGCGGGTCCACGCTGCCTACCACGATAAACGGCAATTGCGCGTAGAAGTCGCGGTGCTGGTCGGGCATATAATCGCGAATCACACGCTGACCGACCTCCGCCATGCGTTCGGCCACGCCCGCTTGCTGCTGCAGGGCTATTTCACCTGCATGCCATACCGGAAGTTTCTCGCCCATGATAGTTAACTCACGCGATGCTGCGCAGACCGGCAGCGGTTTGCGGGAAGGGAACAAAGCCCGGCAACGCTTCAATACGGCGTAACAGCGCATTGACCGCTGGATAGCCAGAGAGATCCACATTGCCTTCCGGCGCGCCGATCAGGTAGCTGTACTGTGCGATATCCGCGATGGTTGGGCGATCGCCGACCAGCCATTCACGCCCGGTAAGATGTTGATCCATCAGCGCCAAAATGGTGTGCGCACGGGCGATCACTTCGTCAGGGTTGAACGGGCGGCCAAAAACGGTAATCAAGCGTGCCGCACAAGGGCCATAAGCCAGTTCGCCTGCCGCCACCGATAACCAGCGCTGTACCTGCGCCGCGCCCAGCGCATCTTCGGGCAGCCACTCACTGCGGCCTGATTTTTTCGCCAGATAAACCAGAATGGCGTTGGAGTCGGAGATATACACGCCGTCATCTTCCAGCACCGGCACCTGGCCGAATGGGTTGATGGCGAGAAACGCCGGGGATTTGTGTTCACCGTTAGCGAGATCAACATCAATCACCTCGTGTGGCAGGTCGAGCAGGGACAGGAACAGACGTGCACGGTGCGCATGACCAGAAAGCGGGAAGTGGTAGAGTTTCATCATCAGTGTCCTTTAGTGGTGGCCGGGATGATCCCGAACCCTGTCTAAAGGTTGGCACAGCCTGTGGCGCGGCAGAATAGCCGGGTTTGCGAAGTCATTATTGCGAAAAATGGAAGAATGGCGGGCAGTGTTGATGCTGCTTTGAAATTGACTGGTGTTTGCCATTGCTAATCCATGTGACGGCATCGCGTGCAATAGGCTTGCGAAGCTTCACTGCTAAGCCGTTTACGGAATGCGATGCCTTCACACGGAAACTTAATTACATTTATGGCCATTCCTCTGGATATTTTTCAATGAAATTGAAAAGATTAAAAAACTTCATTAACCATACACATGTACCATCTACTGATATTCAACCGTCAGCATTGCTGTCGCAGAGAATGATCCCAGGCTAATCCCACCCGTACTGTTTCTCACTAAGACAGCCGTTAAATTAGGCTGATCAGGATAGGTAAAGTTGAACCAATCGTTGACTGGCACCTTAACGCCATCATATTTAAGCTCAATGGCCAGGTTATTTTTGTTAGTACTCAATAGGGTTGAGTTAAACGCAGCTCCCGTGCCTGAAAACTGCATTTTTAGCAGTTTTGATACCGTAGCAGGGCATTCAAGTGTGTACGATAGCGTTCTTTCATAATTTTTCCCGTTAATCGTCGAAGCGAGAATACCTTTACCAAAATCGACAGCAATGTCGTTTCCTTTGTTGAGATCACAGGGCGGCGCGAGGACTTTAACTTTAACGCTGGCTCCTACAGAAAAAGCATATCCAGACTTAGTCGGAGCCAGGCTCATTAAGCATATGGCAGCACAAGTGTATGCAAGTGGAGAGACCAGACTATTCATAGCTCAACCTGAAATTTATGTTGGCAGAGTAGTTTCCTGCTCTTAATTCGCCTCGAGTGCGTTCCGCAGTAATGTAATAAACGACCTGACTATCATCAGGTTGCAATAACACTGGTTTGCCTCGTTGGCCAATAATAATATTATTGAATGATGCGTCCTTTAAACGTAATCCGATGCCCTTAACCCCCTGGGCCTGAAAAAGCTGTGGATTAGCCGCATCCTCTACGCCAGTGAAAGAAAACGACACAGCCGGTTGATGCGCGCTCCAGGCAACATTATCTCTCTCCCGTTGAGGGTCTGATGCATTACGTAAACAATCATGTAATTTTAGCGACACAGGAATTAATGGGCCCTGGTCACCGACATTATGGAAGTTTGCTGTCGTAATGTTACCTAAATCAATCGACTGGTCGGCTGAATGCATATCCAGATAGCATGCACTTTCAGTTAACGTCCCATAAACGCGCAATACACCAAAGTGGCTCTCAATTGTGCCATTTTTAAACACTGCTAATGCCAGCGGTGAAAATAATAATGCCATGATGGAAACGCATATGTGCAATGCCATGCATTTTTGAGTGGATTTCTTCATAAACGGATTTATTCTCATATTCATTGTGCCAAATTATCCATTGTGTTGCGGATCCACATGACATTCGTTTCCCTTACAACTGAATATCAGCGATGGCTGGCCACCGTAATCATTCACGTAAACTAAAACCGGGCTCTTACCCAAAGATGATGCACTTCCCCCCAGTGGAGCCTGACTGAAAGGAGGGATCATAATGGATTCAAAACCTTTAATAACGTTGCCTTCTTTCTTGGCGCTTGCACCAATCAGGGTAATGTAATAAGGAGTGGGATTTTTAACTGTATATTGGTCACCCGATTTTATTAATGTCATTTTTTCCTGAAAAGGCGTTGCATGCTGAGCCGCAGCGGCTTCGGCTAAATCTGCCGGACGATAGAAAAACTTGATCCGTGTTTGTAATGCAATCTGCAGGACATTAGGTTTGTCACTTTTAGGTGGGATCTCTCTTAAATTAAAGTAAAAGAGCGATTCACGATCGTTAGGAAGTTTTTTAAATGCCTCAGATGAGGTTAAAGCCTGAACTTTGACCTGGCTTTCTTCTTTCGGTTCGATACGTTGAATCGGAGGAACGACGATAAAAGGACTGTTATTTTCAAGTTTTTCGTCTTTATCATTCTCAAGCCAGCCCTGGGCGAGATAAGGCAGTGATTCATTTTTGTTACTGACCGTTAAACTGACTGATTTTTCTGAACCCGGATAGATGACTCGCGTTCGGTCAAGAGAGACAGCTGCCACGGCAGATTGTACGCCAGTATTGAGTGTTAATGTGATAATGACTGCTTTTTTCAATGTTATTTTTTTCATGAGAATTCATCTCTTAATTATTAAATGTAATATTTATAAGTGATTTCTTGATTAAACTTTAATGCAAGGAAGCAGTAAGTTTGTGGTTATTTCATTGGTTAGATTCAGTGGAGGCGTTATGGTGCACTGATCGGCATTGTTCCAGCGCACCGTCATCGCTTCGCCAGGCTGAATACCGCTCAAATAGACATTGCCATCATCGTTGATAATGCCGGTTTCCTGATTTTTCAGATTAAATACGCTTGCACCAAAAGGCGGTGCTGAACCATCTTCAAGACGGACCGTGGCAATGGCTTTTCCACCATGAGTAACATTGAACCTGCGGTAGCCAATAGCACCTTCAGTTAAAGTACCTTGGGAAACGGATTTCATTACCTCAATGTCATCAGCTAATTTATCGAGGTTGATTCGGATACTATTACGATAATAACTATTGATATCCGTAATAACGGCTTTACCAAAATAGTTGGTGTTGATCGAGTGACCGAAGCCGGAAACAGGCACACCTGCAACGCCATCGGTATCAACTAACATACGTGTTCTACCCGCAACGCTGCTACTGTGAAATGCGCCACCATTTGGAGTGAGGGTTGCACCGCCTTGCAGTGACATACCTAATGCTTGATATTGACTCTCACGGTAACTCACTGACGTGTTTAATTGGGCGAGGCTGCCTTTGTGCGTGTAGTAACCTCCGATATCAGCATCACTGTTAGCCACGCCAGCACTAATCTGATAGGAATCAGCATCACCCATGCGGTCATAATAACTCACGCTATTGAGGTTATTACCTTTTGAGTAAGAGTTATTGTAACTGGCGGTGCCAGATTGCCCCCAAGGAAGTGATAATGACATATATACGCCTTTGTCATTGTTTTGACCCAATGCGCTTCGATATGCAGTTAATGACAGGCTAACATTTTTAAACTTCATCAAATCCATGTTTTTTGACAATGAGAAGTCATAGCGGTCATTTGACTGCTGATTCCAATACGTCTGATGGTTGTAATTGAGATAAGTGGCAAGGTTTAGCGATTCAAATTGCTGGTTCAAAGAAACCGTATACATTTCTTTGCTGCGCCCGTTATCGACATTACCTTTTAAACCATTGAGGTAATCTCCCATCGAACGAAAACCATCGTCCGAAAAACGATAGCCAGCGAATGATACCTGGCTACCTGTATCCTCGAATCGTTTGGCATAACTTGCGCGCCAGGCATTGCCTCTCTGCGTGTCACGGTTTTGGTCTTTTAAATTTGAGACAGTGACATCTGTGGAAATTGCGCCCAGTGCAAGTAAGTCCCGGCCGACGCCAAGAGACAGGGCATGGTAGTCACCACCGCCCATTCCACCGGTGTACAGGGACCAACCATTACTGATTCCCCATGAAAGTTCGCCCGTCGCGAAGAGTGGCCCTTCAGTGTGATGTGCGAAATTTGAAGGTCTGCCTATTGAGGACTTGTATCTAATCTGTCCTGGGCGGGTCAGGTAAGGGATAGTCGCTGTATTGACCTGAAATTGTTCAATATTGCCATCCTGTTCTTCAATGCGAACATCCAGATTGCCGGAAACGGCGCTATCAAGGTCCTGAATGCGGTACGGTCCTGCCGCTACTTGCACCTCTTTAATGACGCGACCCTGCTGGCTGATGATGACTTTGGCGTTACTTTTCGCCACACCACTGATCTCAGGAGCATAGCCGCGGAGGTTCGGGGGCAGCATGTTGTCATCTGTCGCCAGACTTAAACCCGTGAAACGAAAGCCATCGAAAATCGATGAGTTCAGATAGTCTTCGCCCAGCGTTAATTTGGCACCCAGTCTTTTTATTGCCCTAAACGCATAAAACCGATTCCAGTCCCAGTTCTGCGGAGTTTGTGCGCCGCCACCTGCAGATTGATGGTCATATCGACCCTGCCAATCCGCACGTACGCGCCAGGCACCCAGATTGGCACCGGTCGTGCCATTACCCGATAAATTTGTATGACTTTTACTGCCTACCGCATTTTGCTTAATGGTCTGAAAATTGAGGTTATAGTCAAACAGCGCACCCGCTATGCCTTCTTCCCATCGTGCGGGGGGATCCCATGAAGAACTGCTATATTCCAAAAAAGCTTGAGGAATGTTGATCAGTAACGTTGATTTACCTAAATCAGCTCGCGTTGACATCCCTGCAACACTGTTCAGATTTAAGCATTCCCCGTGATGCCACCATTGAAGCTGCGAGGAGAACTTATCCTTCAAACCCAGAAGAGGAATGAGTTCCTGAGTGATACAGGCTAAGGTTTCATTTTCGTTTTCTTCAGAGGCATAGAAATTGACCACGCGTTCTGGCAGCGTGATTGAATTGATGTTTATTGCGAGAGTATATGCACCAGGTAAAATAAATCCCTTACGTGCAAACTGGCTAATGTCGATATTGCTACGATCTTTAAGATCCAGCACATCAGTATTGAACTGAATGTCTGAGCCAGCGAGCGTGCTTCTCGCTCCCAGGATGCAGGAAAAAAATACTAATATGCTTATTAATGAAATGGCAAATGCATGCCAAAAAAAACGCATCAGCATAATAGTTTCCCTTTTTAATTGTAATCTATTCTAAATCGAAGTGTTAAATGTAGGTCGCCTGAGCGAATGACGTCCTTGTTACCAATCAGGTTTAGTCGGTAGTTAAATTGCATATCACTGTTTAATTTGCTCTGACTCAGATGTTTTCCGGGAAAGGCTAGATTTCCATGGTGATCGCTAATCATCATTGCTATGCCGTTTGCAGAACCTGATACTTTAAAATGCCCCCCATCTTCCTCACCATCGAACATGAGTTTAATCGTGGTTATTTCAGCTTGCTGTGTGTCGTTTTCAAACAACATGCAACCTAACAAAGCGATTGAGAAGAAGTGGTTTGGCCCACGACCTACTTTTATTATTTCGCTAACGGGATGGTTTCCGATATTTATCGTCTGGTCGGGCGAACCTAAACTAATACTGCAAGCGGCTCCAACAATGGACCCAGTAATGTGCACTTGTGAGATACTTTCACCCGCGGCAAAGGCACCTTTCGCCAGCATCGATATATGTATGATGGTCAGTAGAATCACGGGTTTAAAACTACCTGAAATCATACGCTTCAAAGATTCGTTCCCAGTTTATCCAGTTGAAAAAACCTGCGACAAAATCGCCGCAGGTTAAGGGGAGAGAAATGGCCGATTAGTTGTAGCTCAGCACAAAGTTCGCAGGCACCTGGAATGTGCCGGGAACGATGGTTGCAGTAGATCCACCACCCTTAACATTGGCGGTGAAGGTCAGGGTATTGCTGCCGTTGAATACTTGCTGGGCGGCAGTTGGGGTATTAATTTTCACTTTCTCACCGTCATTGGTGAACATCTGGATTGATGCACCTCGTGCGGTACCGCCGGTCAACGCAAGGCTTTCTGGATCATAGGAAGAGGTTGCACCGGTGAAGCGTGCAGTCACTTTGTCATTCGTACCGGCAGTGGCGATAACACAATCTTCCAGTTCGATTTTAAAAATCTGAGGGGTTGAGCTACCCGTGTTGCCACTGTCTGCCAGCAGCACGTTAGAAATAGCACCCAGCGATACAGTTTGATCTAATGATCCTGGAGCAATAGAACACGGAGAATCAATAATTGAACCGGTGAAAGTCACTTTACCTGTGTTTCCTGCAGCGTAGACAGAGGAAGCAGTAAACAGGCTTAATACGGACAGGGCGATAATACACTTTTTCATTTAATATCTTCCATTTTGTTTGCCGATGTTTTTATATTTAAAACATGGTGTTCACTGATGCTTCATCAGAGGTGTAAGCGATGTATTACGCCTTTATATTGACGAAGTGTCAGTATTTGCACACTGCTATCAGGTGCTCCTTGAATATGCAGGTTAGAAACTGCACGATTCATTTTCGCTCAGCCTTATGATTCTTTTTATTGGCGTCGTTGGAAGGTATTATGAATAGCGATCAATCTGATGAAAATAAGATTTATTTTCTGATGATGTAGTGAGTGAATGGGCTATTTGTCAGGGATGTATTACAAATGAAGTGATAAAAGGATAGAGGAAACAGGATGTCGATATTTTAATCTGAATAACCTATCGATCCAATTGCTGAAAACTATAACATCGCAAGATAGCGTTTAATGTGAGCAGCGTCGGAAATATTACGAGAACAGTTAATGATACTTATTAATAAGCCATGATTCTCCTGATGAGCTAGCCATGAATAAAGCCGCCCACGCATTATCCGCGCAGGCAGTTTTATTGTTAACGACTCAGCACCTGTGCTCCGGCATTTTTCTCCAGCCGCCAGACATCAAACAAGGACACCAGCACCAGCAAAGCTACACCCGCGAAAGCGATATGAATGTCATTCTGCTTAATGGTTGCATGTTCGTGCCACAGCATGGCTCCGCGTAAGAACAGGGCGGCAAGTGCAATGCCGGCGCTCATGCTGAACTGGAAGAAGATACTAAACACCACAGAGGCGTCACTCATTTTGGCCTGGGGTACATCGGCAAACCCTAAGCTGTTGTAACAACTGAACTGCAGCGAGCGCGACAACCCGCCGATAAACAGAATGGCAGCAATCGCGAAATAGCCAAGTGAAGGGCTGAGCAGCAGGCAACCCAACATTGCGACCAGGCTGATTAAGCCGTTCACCATTAGCACCTGACGAAAGCCAAATCGCTTCATTAGCCAGGTGGTGGCCGGTTTCATCGCCAGATTACCGGCAAATACCCACAGCACCATGGCGCCTGCCTGCGCAGCACTCCAGCCAAAGCCAAGCTGGAATAGCAGAGGAAGCAGAAACGGCACGGCGTTTATCGAAGCACGAAAAAGTGAACCGCCCACAACGGCATTTCGGAAAGTATCAATAGTCATGGCACTGAACGGCAACAGCGGTTGCGGATGGCTGAAGCTGTGGCGATAGGCCAGCACACTGCACAACACGCCAAGTAACAGCAATGGAATGCCAAGGCTGAGATGCATTTGTCCTAGCGCTTCCAGGGAGATAATCAGCGCCGTGCAGGCGGTAGCGGTCAGCACAAATCCGCGCACATCAAACGGACGCGGTTGTTCTGCTTTAAACTGGGGCACCAGATAAACGGTGGCAACAATGGCGATAATGCCGAGCGGGATATTGAGCCAGAAGATCCACGGCCAATGTCCGTAAGTCACTATCAAGCCACCGAGCGGTGGACCGAGCACCGGGGCAATCAATCCCGGCCAGGTAATAAAGGCGATGGTTTTCACCATGTCTTTTTTTTCGGTCACACGGAGCACTACCATACGACCGACTGGCACCATCATCGCGCCACCAATGCCCTGCAAAACGCGGCTTAACGTGAACATTGGCAGGGTATCGCTGAGCCCACACAGTATCGACGCAACAGTAAATACCAGAATCGCACAGGCAAACACCGTGCGTGCTCCGTAGCGTTCCGCTAACCAGCCGCTCATCGGAATACCCACCGCCACAGCCAGTAAATATGCACTCACACCCACGTTAAGCGCTACCGGGCTGGCAGCGAAATCGCGCGCCATTTGGGGAATAGCGGTGGTGATGACGGTGGCGTCGAGGTTTTCCATAAAGAAGGTGACTGCGACCAGCAGCGCGAGCAACAGGGGGCGGTTAGCTGGGATGCCATTCTGCGTCATAACGCCATTCCTTTCTCTTCCATGCGATTCAGGATTAGGGAGAGAATAGTTTCGGGCGCAATCGTTTTCTATGCAAGTTTAGCGATAAAAAACCCGGCAATTGCCGGGCCGTGAGGACAGGAGCTGATTAGATGCGGTCTCTTTACTGACGGCTCAGGGTAGGTTGATCACAATGGTGCCGCTGCCGCTCTTATCACCGGGCGTGGGATTTGTTGCCCTTAATGTTGAGGATACTGTATGGGTAGAGTTGCCGCTGGACAGATAAATAGAACCTGAGCTGCGCCCATCAAAAGTGAGTGTTGAAGTCACTCCGCCACCCAGGTTTATGGTACCGCCCAGGCTGCCGATAGTGGCTGAGGTGGCGCGATTACAGTATACATTGATAGAAACGCTATCCTGCTTTCCGTTCACTTTGTCAGCCTGCAGTGAGCCATGATTGATGTTAGGAGATCCAGAGAATGAGCAACTGGTAGGAACCGGGGGGAGAGAAACTGTGCGGCATGAAGTGCCAGGTTGGTTTCGATAATTAGCGCCTAAAGCATTTGTTCCGCCACCCACACAAATCGAATAGGGTGGGGAACCTAAAGGTAAAATTGCGGTAAAAGAGGCGCTAGCGGGGTAATTGCGTAAAAAAGTAATGTTGGCATTTGACCAGGTATCTGTAGCGGGCATTCCGCCGCTGCCACTATGTAGCGCATAGCGTGTTGTTGCAGTTGCTCCCGAGCTGTTCACTACCCAAATGCCGAATCCACAATACCTAACGCCACATCCAATGTGTGAAGTGGCATTTCCACCGGAAGCGCTGTAGCTTATTTCAATTCTGGAGGAACCCGCAGGAATTTCAGCGCGAGTAATACTGATCACTGCCTTCGCACTTAGAGAAATGAGTGAAAGAAATAACAAAATGAATACATATGAGACTTTCATATTATTCCTGGTGGTTAAGGTAAGTCAGGAGAAATTGAAACTAAAAAATGTGCAAACTTGTTATTTCACTGGAGCAATAACGAGTAGTTGAATCTGTAATGACTTTTTGATTGTATTTTTTATTGTATTTTAAATATGTCAGTGGATGAGATTGTATATGTCATTATCACCCGCTATTTATGTAATGTATGCCCTACAGCTTGTTAATCCACTGCTTGCTAAACTCCGACTCCAATAGGCTGTGCTAAAATTGTGATTACTCGTAAAGACATTGCATATACTTCTCATTCGACACCTTGGCCTCACTCATTTTTAATGGGCATCGTTGGCAGTATTCATTGAGTGGCTAATTCGCGTAACTCTCTCTATGATGGATTTTTTCCCGGATGATTGTCGGGAACGATCAATGACTTAGGGAAGTAACCACGCGATGACTCCATTAAACGACCTCGATCTGCGTCAGCTGGAAGCCTTCTCGGCGGTAATTTCAGCCGGCAGCGTGACGGCGGCCGCCAAAGCACTAAACCGCTCGCAGCCCGCCGTTTCCCGCCTGATTCAGGAGCTGGAGCAGTCGCTGGGTTATCCGCTGTTTATCCGCAACGGCCCGCGTATTCACCCCTCGGAAGAAGCACTGCAGCTGCATCAGTATGTGCAGAAAGCGCTGCTGTCGCTGCAACAGATCCGCTTGCACGCACAAGAGATCGCGCATCAGCAGCATCGCCCACTCAGTATTGCTGCCACGCCCGCACTGGCCGCCGGGTTATTGCCGCAGGCACTGGCCGCACTCAATTTACAGAACAAAGTGCAAATCATCAGTGAGTCTGCCGTACAGACGGCACATGCGGTGATTACCGCTGAAGCAGACATCGGTTTGTGCAGCTTGCCGCTGGAGCATCATGCGGTGGAGTTGCACTGGATTGGGCAATCACAGTGCGTAATTGCGCTACCGGAAGAGGATGAACTGGCGGCACACAGTGCGCTTTCGCTGAGCCAGCTTGCTGGCCGCCGTTTGATTGCACCGTGGAGTCCGCAACGCCTGCGTAGTCGTTACGAAAAAGCGCTGAAGAAAGTCAAAGCGCCGCTGCTGGAAACAATCGAAACCAACTCATCGGCAAATATTCTGGGCTGCGTGCGTGCCGGATTGGGCGTGGCGATCCTCGAACCGGTCACCGGCTGGGGCATGCCGCTGGCCGGAGTGGCGATCCGTCCGATTCAGGAAGACATCCCTTACTTCTTTGGCGTGATCACGCCGCAAGGCCGGCAGATTTCCAGCGCCGCCCAGGCACTGGTGGAAGCGCTGGCAGACGCCGCTACTCAGCTGCTGCCAGGGTTTGAACGTCTGCCTGCCAGTGAACATCCGCGCATCATGCGAGTGATAAACCAGGAGTCATAGCGGGGCAATTGAGTTCATCCAACTGCATTAGCGCTTCAATTATAGATGAAGCACATCGCTACGCATCTGAACCGAATGCATTAGGCACGCAATAGCCCTATTACACTACAGCGGCAGGATAAAGTTCCGCGGCTTCATGACTTATCAGGCGCGATGAATCCCTTCATTTTCAACGCTTATAACTTTTTCGGCATAAGATATAAGAAATCCATTGGTCAAATCCTGAGCGAAAATCTTGACTCACATTTAGGGCAAGAGGATTATGCGAAAACTTAGCTCCTATTATGCGTATTGATGATTGTTAGCTACCTATTATGCGTTTTATAGATAATTAAAAAGGTAGGATCATCGGCGTGTTTTCATCGTTTTCGCTCGCTCTCAACGCGATCGCTGACACCAGGGAAATCTCTCTATGACGTATGCCGCCAAAGGTCTTGCTGCATTAGAAGCTCAGCTTCAGCAGGATCTGGAATTTCTGGAACTGCCCGCCAAATCCTGGGTACCGGAACGCACCTTTCAGAGTGCGCCGGTACGCGATGTAGTGGTGATTGGAGCGGGCATGTGCGGTCTGGCGGCACTCGCCAAATTACAGTTCACCGGCATCAGCAATGTGGTGGCTTATGACGCCGCACCCGCTGGGCTGGAGGGGCCGTGGATCACTTTTGCGCGTATGGAAACCCTGCGCTCACCAAAAACGCTGCACGGCCCGGCTCTCGGCCTCGCGCAACTGACCTTCCGCGCCTGGTTCACGGCGCAGTGGGGCAAGGAGGCGTGGCAGGAGCTGGACAAAATCCCTAAAGCGCAGTGGATGGATTACCTGATTTGGTATCGCAAAGTGCTAAATCTGCCGGTGCACAACAACGTGCGTGTCACCAGCATTGCACAGGCCGGGGATTTGATTGCGCTGGATCTGGAGGGTGCCGAAACCGAGCGTGTTTACACGCGCCGTTTGGTGCTGGCCACCGGACGTTCAGGCCTCGGTGGCTTCGCTGTGCCGGATTTCCTGCGGGGCATTGATCGCCAGTTCTGGGCACACTCCGCTGATGACATCGATTTCACGGCCTTAAAAGGCAAGCGCATTGCGGTGATTGGTGCAGGCGCCTCGTCGATGGATAACGCGGCCACCGCGCTGGAACAGGGCGCTGCTGCCGTCGATCTGCTGATTCGCCGCAAAGAAATGCCGCGCATCAACAAGATGACCGGCATTGGCAGTCAGGGCGTGGTGCACGGCATGCATCAGTTGCCGGATGCGTGGAAATGGAAATTTGTCGATTACACCGCCGCGACGCAAACGCCACCGCCGCGCTCTTCCACTCTGCGCGTGTCCCGTCATGACAATGCACGCTTCTTCCTCGATTGCGGCATTAACGCCGTTAAACAGGAAGAAAACGGCCTGCTGATTGAAACCACCCAGGGCGCACTGCACTACGACTTTTTGATCGCCGCCACCGGCTTCACCAACGATTTCCACGGCCGCCCGGAGTTTGCCGCCATTGCGCCGCATATTCGCAGCTGGTCTGACGGTCGCTATCAACCTGAGATGGGCAATCCGCGCCACAGCCTGCTGGAAGCGCCGGATCTCGGCCCTTCATTCGAGTTCCGCGAACTGACGCCTGATGCCTGCCCGATGCTGGCACACATCTACTGCTTCAACGATGCCGCCATGCTGACGCACGGCAAAGTCTCCGGCGACATTCCTGCGGTAAGCGCCGGTGCCGATCGCCTGGTGCGCGGTATTACCGCCTCGCTGTTTGCCGAGGACGTCGAGCAGCACTACGCCAACTTACAAGCTTTTGACACCCCTGAATTACAGGGCGATGAATGGGTGGATTCAACCCCGTTACTAAAACAGGAGAACGCGTTGTGAGCGACGCTATTGATCAAGCAGCCGGATTAACACCAGAAGAGGCGTTGTATCAGACGCGCCGCCTGCGTCCCGAATTTGTTGAGGGCGCGGAAGCGTGCCGTGTGTCAGTACTCGCGCCGGAAGAGGATCAGGGTTTACCTGCGGATCTGCGTCTGGCACTGGCGCAGCGTATGGCGGTGTTGAACTACGATGCGCCGCTGCAACGTGATTACCAGGCGCAGCTGGCGGCGTTAAATCCGTCTGAAGCCTTGCTGGCGCTGGCCTCGGGTTGTGCTGTGTCGGAAGAACCACTGGCCACGATTGCGCGCCATGCTGACATGGTGACGCAGCAGCCCATTCAGGCTACCGAACAGCATATTCGCTTGCTGGAGCAGGCCGGTTTGAGCAACCCGCAAATTGTTGCGCTCTCTGAGCTGATCGCCTTTGTTAACTTCCAGACGCGCGTGGCGGCTGGCTTACGTTTGATGAGGTCCGCATGATTCCGTCGGTAAATCTCAAGCCGCTGCACTGGCATCCGTATATCACGCCAGTGGATGTTGAACAGGCGACACCGGCGCAGCTCGATGCGATGAAAGTCACGCCGTCCAACAAGAAGATCTCAGAATACGTGCGCACGCTGGTGCACGATCCCGAGAGCTACACCGCACGTACCGGGCTGTTCAACGCCATTATGTATGTCGAAGGTGGCCTCGATCGTGCGGATCGTGAGCTGGGCGCATTAGGTGCTTCGATCGTCAACGGTTGCCGCTACTGTGCGGTAGTGCACGCGCGGCGTCATGCGCAGCTGGCCGACAGTGACGCCGTGGTCAGTGCCATCTATTTTGATAGAGCGGATGTATTAGGTGAACGCGATGCGGCGATCTACCGCTTTGCCCGCCGTTTATCGGTTACGCCTTCTGAGGCCACGCCGGAAGATGTGGCGGCACTGCGTGCCGTCGGCATGAACGATCAGGAGATTATCGATCTGATCCACGCCATCGCCATTTTCGGCTGGGCCAACCGTCTGATGCATGTGCTCGGCCATGCTGACCTGAACAAATAAGGGCTGCACCGGATGTTAGAACTCAACAATATTACGCTCGCTTACGGCAGCAATCCGATCCTGAAAGGGGTTGATCTGTCGGTAAAACGCGGCGATGTGGTGTCGATCATCGGGCCAAGCGGCACCGGTAAAACCACGCTGCTGCGCTGCATTAACTATCTGGCGAAGCCGTCAGCCGGGACCATTCAACTGGATCAGATCCGCATGGATTATCAGTCACCGGATAAAGCGGCGATCCAGGCGATCCGTCTGCGCACCGCCATGGTGTTCCAGCAATTTAACGTGTTCAAAAACATGACGGTGCTGGAAAACGTGATGGATCCGCTGATCGTCATCCAGCGTAAAACCAAACAGCAAGCGCGCGACATCGCCGTGCAGGAGCTGGAGCGTGTGGGTCTGGGTGCCAAGCTCGATCACTATCCGTCGCAGCTGTCTGGCGGCCAGTTACAGCGTACCGGTATCGCCCGTGCTTTGGCGGTGCGTCCTGATGTGATGCTGTTTGATGAACCGACCTCATCGCTCGATCCTGAGCTGGTGGGTGAAGTGCTGAAAGTGATTAAAGACGTGGCGTCATCCGGCATTACCTCGCTGCTGGTGACGCATGAGATGCAGTTCGCGAAAAGCATTTCGAATCGCATCGTGTTTATGGATCAGGGTGTCGTGGCCGCGCAGGGCAGTCCGACAGAGATGTTTGATAACCCAACCCTGCCGCGCCTTGCACAGTTCCTCAGTTCAGAACGAGCATTCTAATAATTTAAGGAATCAAAGACATGCCTGCAATCAAAACCACATTACGTCGCCTGGCCGCGCCTGGTATCATCGCCCTGGCTCTGATCAGCAGTAACAGCTTTGCTGACGCGGTACGCACCATCAAAATCGCCACCGCTGCGGAATCCAAACCGCTGTCATGGGGCGCGATCGGTCACGAGCCTGAGGGTTACGAGCCGGACGTGCTGAAAGCCATCAACGCCAAACTGCCACAGTACAAATTCGTGATGGAAGGCGCGGCGGATATCGCGCAGGAAACCGGCCTGGTGACCGGCAAATACGACATGGCGACTGGCGGTTACTACAAAGCGCCAGCGCGCAGCAAACAGTTCCTGATCCCGGATGCACCGATCGGTGCCAGCCTGATGAAGATTTACAGCCGCAGCGATAGCAATATCAACGGCATGAAAGATCTGGTCGGCAAGAACATCGTGCCAGTGACCGCAGGCGGCGGCGTGTATAAGTTCGTCACCCAGTGGCAGCAGGACAACCCGAACGACAAAATCACCATCAAAGCGTCCAGCGCCGGTGTGCCTTACCCGGATCGCCTGAAAGAAGTGCAGAACGGTAAATACGATGCGCTGATCCTGCCTTCAAACCTCGGTGAGCAGACGGTGATCGACAACCAGAAACTGGCGATCAAAGCCAGTGAGCCAGTGGTGATCAACAATACCTATGTGCTGATCCACCGCTCTGCCGAAAACCAGGCCCTGAACGATGACGTGAACAAAGCGCTGAAAGAACTGAAAGACGACGGCACGCTGGATAAGCTGGCGCAGAAGTGGTTTGGCGAAGAAGTCACTAAGTACATGAAGTAAGAGATTCACTGCGCCCGGTGCTGAGCCGGGCGCATGCTGTCCTTTTTAGCAGGAGTGTTTCACCGTGAATCTATCCTCCATGATTCCAGAACTGCTGTCGGCGCTGCCACTGACGCTCGGCATCATGTTTGTCGCGATGATTGCCGGGTTCTTTCTGGCGCTGATCGCCACCGTTTTTCGCGTGCGCCGTATTCCCGTGATCAGCCAGCTGGCCGATCTCTATGTTTCCTATGCGCGCAGCGTGCCCGTAGTGCTGCAGCTGTTTGTGGCCTTCTACGGCATGCCGCTGATCACCGATAATTTCGGCTTTGGTGACTTCTTTACCGCCAATGTGGCGGCGATGATCGGCCTGAGCCTGTATCACGGCGGTTATCTGTCGGAAGTGATGCGCCCGGCATACCTTGCGGTGGAACGGGGTCAGCACGATGCCACCGACAGCCTTGGCTACAGCTTCCGCCAGAAAATGCTGCGGGTGATTGGCCCGCAGGCGGTGCACTTTGCGCTGCCGGGTTACGGCAATGCGATTATCTATCTGATTCACAACGTGGCGCTGGTGATGTACATCGGTGCGGCAGATGTGATGGCGACCGCGCACCTGATTATGGAACGCGATTACAACCAGTATCAGTTCGGCACCTATCTGGTGTTGGCCGTACTCTATTCACTGCTGTGCGGTGTGGCGTGGCTGGTTATCCGCTTCTTTGAACAACGTCATGCGAAGTACAGCTCGAAGTCTGCAACGCGCGTGAAGTTCACCACCAGCGTCTGAGTCGGGGAGACAAACCATGTTTGATGCTGAGGTTTTGCTGCCGGACTTCTGGAGCATTCTCGATGCGGTACCGGTGACGCTGCTGATGGCGGTCACGGTATTTATCTGTTCGACGCTGTTGGGCGGGTTATTTGCCTTTATCGAACATCGCCGCATTCCCGTGCTGCGCCAGCTGGTGATCACCTACAAAATCGCCTTCAAAGGCGTGCCGATGGTGGTGGTGATTTTCCTCGCCTATTACGGCTTGCCACCGGCGCTGCACTTTGTTGCCACGCTGTTTGGCGTCGAGGTGAATGCCCATTCACTGCCGAACTGGGTGATCATCATTGTGGCACTGAGTGCCTGTGTCGCGGCATTCCAGGCCGAAGTGTGGAAAGGCGCGCTGAACTCGTTCGACAGTGGACAATCCGATGCAGCCTTATCACTCGGCTACAGCGGTGGGCAGCTGTTCCGTCGGGTGATGTTCCCGCAGATTATCGTGGCGGCGATCCCCGATCTGGCGAATGCGTTTATGGTGATCATGAAAGCCCTGTCGCTGGCGTTTGCGATTGAAGTGGTGGATATCTTTGCCCAGGCGCAGTTGACGGCGGCGCTGAATTTCTACTACCTCGAAGCCTTCCTGATTGCGGTGGTGTTCTACATGGTGATTGCTTATGTGGTCACTAAGATCGCCGACAAGATTGAGGCGGCGCTGCGCGTGCGCACCTAGAGATGGCTAAGTTGTGATGAAACGGCAGCCCAGTGTGGCTGCCGTTTTTTTTGGCAAATTTGCGCGATAAATCGTGCTGCTACAGGGCCTGCACGGGTTGGGTAGCGGCGCAATTCATTGCGTTTCACAATGAACACTCCTTGCTTTCATTATGCAAGTCACTTGCAAAATGATAGTCACTCTGCAACAGTATGTCGCATAAGATCCTTTGCGGAATACCCACCATGAAAAACGAACCGCTCTATCAAATGGCCTGCCCGATTGCGCGCAGCCTTGGCCGTGTCGGCGATGGCTGGAGCATGCTAATCATGCGCGATGCGCTGGCCGGTTTTACCCGTTTTGACGAATTCCAGAAAAACAGCGGCGTGGCGCCGAATATCCTGTCGCGCCGCCTGAAAGAGCTGGTGGAAGACGGTTTGCTGGAAAAGGTGTGTTACAGCACCACGCCGATGCGCTTCGAATATCACCTTACGCCCGCCGGACGTGATTTGCGTGGCGTTATCCTGGCGCTGGCCGAGTGGGGTAGCACCCACTTCTCGCCGGAAGGAAGGCAGATGCAGCTGGTGGAAACTGCCACCCAGCGTCCAGTGAAACCGCAGCTGGTCGATAGCGAAAACGGCCAACCGCTCACCAGCGATAAATACCAAATGGTGCCCGGCCCTGCAGCGGCACCGATCATGCACTATCGCCATGATTATTTGCAGAAAAAACGCGCGGGTGACAGCACGCTGAAATTCTCTCCGCCTGTTACAGAGAAACAGCCATGACCCGCACGCGTAAAAAATCCGCTCTGCTGCTGGCAGTGGCAATCGGCGGTTTAGCGGCGGCAGGTTACGGCTACTATTGGTGGCACACCGCGCGCTTTATGCCTTCGACCGATGATGCCTATGTCGGGGCAGATATCAGCGCCATCTCCGCCAAAGTCTCCGGTTACATTCACACGCTGGCGGTGCAGGACAACGCACAGGTGAAAAAAGGCGATCTGCTGGTGCAGTTGGATAACCGTGATTATCTGGCGGCGGTGGATCAGGCAACGGGTGAAGTGGCAGCACAGCAAGCCGCGTTAAGCGATATCGCCGCCACGCGCCAGCTGCAACTTGCCACTATTGCGGGCACGCACGCCTCTCTGCTGGCAGCGCAGGCGGTAACACTGAAAACCACCTCCGATCAGCGCCGCTACAGTGCGCTGGCCAGTAGCTCCGCGGTCTCACAGCAGATCCGCGATCATGCTCAGGCCGATTACCATCAGGCGATGGCGGAAGAGAGCAAAACCCGCGCCGACAAAACCGTTGCCGAGCGCCAGTTGCAGGTGCTGGATGCCCGTGAGCAGCAGGCCAAAGCCGCCTTAACTCAGGCTCAAGCGGGGCTGGCGATGGCGAAGCTCAATCTTGAATACACTGAAATCCGCGCCCCCTTTGATGGTGTGGTGGGCAATCGTCGCGCCTGGTCAGGTTCTTATGTCAGCAGCGGCACGCAGCTACTGTCGCTGGTGCCTGTTCAAGGGCTGTGGATCGATGCCAACTTCAAAGAGAGCCAGCTAGCCAATATGAAGCCGGGGCAGGTGGCTCGCATCGTCGCGGACGTGTTACCCGGTCGCACCTTTAATGGCCATGTTGGCAGCCTGTCGCCAGCCACCGGTTCACGCTTCAGCATTCTTCCGGCAGAAAACGCCACTGGCAACTTCACCAAAATCGTCCAGCGCGTGCCGGTGCGCATTGTGCTGGACGGCGACGCGGCGGTGCTGGGTCTGTTACGCCCTGGTCTTTCCGTCACGGTGACGGTGGATGAGAGAAGCGCGCGATGAGCAGCGTGGCTGCACCGCTGATGGCACCGGCGGAGATGCCGGTCAGCAAGAAGGTGTTCGCCTTTGCCACCATGTGCATCGGCATGTTTATCGCCTTGCTGGATATCCAGATTGTCTCCGCCTCATTGCGGGATATCGGCGGGGGGCTCTCGGCGGGTGACGACGAAACCGTGTGGGTGCAAACCAGCTACCTGATCGCGGAAATCATCATCATCCCGCTTTCCGGTTGGCTGGCGAGCGTGATGTCCACACGCTGGCTGTTTGCCGTCTCCGCCTGCGGATTTACGGTAATGAGTTTGCTGTGTGGCTGGGCGTGGAATATTCAGAGCATGATCGCCTTTCGCGCCTTGCAGGGATTGGCGGGCGGCTCGATGATTCCGCTGGTGTTCACTACCGCCTTTGCCTTTTTCCAGGGTAAGCAGCGGGTGATTGCGGCCGCCACCGTGGGTGCGCTGGCTTCATTAGCGCCTACGCTAGGGCCCACGGTAGGCGGTTGGATCACCGATAACTTCAGCTGGCACTGGCTGTTTTACATCAACATCCTTCCCGGTATTTACATCGCCATCGCGGTGCCGCTGCTGGTCAGGATCGACTCGCCGAATCCCGAGTTACTGCGCGGTGCGGATTACTTCAGCATTGCCTTGCTGGCGCTATCACTGGGCTGTCTGGAGTACACCCTGGAAGAGGGGCCGCGCTGGGGTTGGTTTGACGATAGCACCATCACCACCACAGGCTGGATCGCATTGCTGTGTGGCGTGCTGTTTATCTTCCGCACGCTAAACCACGCCAAGCCGATCATGGATCTGCGCGCGTTAAAAGATCCAGGCTTTAGCCTCGGCTGTTATTTCTCGTTTATGGCTGGCGTGGGGATCTTCGCCACCATCTATCTCACGCCACTGTTTCTCAGCCAGGTGCGCGGCTTTAGTGCGCTGGAGATCGGGCTAGCGATCTTCTCCACCGGCATTTTTCAGATCCTTTCGATCCCGCTTTATGCCTGGCTGGCGAACCGCGTCGATCTGCGCATTTTGCTGGCGTTTGGCCTGATGAGTTTTGGTGTATCGATGTTTTTCTTTGTGCCGATTACCCATGACTGGGGCGCAAAAGAGCTGCTGTTTCCGCAGGCGTTTCGCGGCATGGCGCAGCAGTTTGCGGTGGCGCCCACCGTGACGCTGACGCTCGGCAGCTTGCCACCCGCGCGACTAAAATTAGCCTCAGGACTGTTTAATCTGATGCGTAATCTCGGTGGCGCTATCGGCATTGCGCTGTGCGGCACCGTGCTGAATGACCGCACCAATCTGCACTTCAGCCGCCTGGCCGATCACCTCAACAGCGCCAGTTTGTCGCTCGGCGACTATCTGCAATCGCGCACCGCAGCCCTGATGTTTAACGGACTCAGCCTGGATGCGGCGCACACGGCGGCGCTGCAATCGCTGGCTTCACTCACCCTGCGCGAGGCGCGCACGCAGGCTTTTTCGGACGCATTCTGGCTGATCATGGTCGGATTTTGTATCGCTGCGCTGCTGGTGCCTTTGATGAAAAAGCCCGCAGCTTAAGGAGTTATCGATGAAACGTATTGTGATTACTGGTATGGGGATGGTTTCCCCGCTCGGCTGCGGTACAGAAGCGGTGTGGCAATCACTGCTGGCAGGGAAATCCGGCATCAGCGCCTTACCGGACGAGATGGTGCAGGACATCAGCTGCAAAGTGGCGGGTCAAGTGCCCACGCTGGAACAAGATCCACAGCATGGCTTCGATCCCGAGCGCGTGATCGCGCCAAAAGATCGCAAGAAAATGGATCGCTTTATTGAGTTTGCGCTGGTGGCGGCGCATGAAGCGCTGACGCAAGCTAGCTGGTTCCCACAGGATGAGGCGGATCGCCAGCGCACCGCGACGGTGATCGCCACTGGCATTGGTGGTTTCAACGAGATTGCCAACGCGGTTGAAACCACCGCCAATCGTGGCCCGCGCCGCTTATCGCCGTTTACCATTCCCTCCTTCCTTGCCAATCTGGCGGCGGGACATGTGTCGATTGCCCACGGTTTTCGCGGCCCGATTGGCGCCCCTGTCACGGCGTGCGCGGCGGGTGCGCAGGCGATTGGCGATGCGGCACGATTGATCCGCAGCGGCGAGGCAGACATCGCGCTGTGCGGCGGCACCGAGGCGGCGATCCATCGCGTCAGTCTGGCGGGCTTTGCGGCTGCGAAAGCGATGTCAGGCGGATTTAACGATCATCCTGAACAGGCATCTCGTCCGTTTGATCGTGACCGCGATGGCTTTGTAATGGGTGAGGGCGCAGGTCTGCTGGTGATTGAATCACTGGAACATGCACAGGCACGCGGTGCGACACCGCTGGCGGAGCTGGTCGGCTATGGCACCAGTGCCGATGCCTACCATCTCACCGCCGGACCGGAAACCGGTGAGGGCGCTCGCCGTGTGATGGAGACTGCGCTGGCGCAGGCGGGCATCACCCCAGCCGAGGTGCAGCATATCAACGCTCATGCCACCTCCACGCCGGTGGGCGATAAAGGCGAGCTGGCGGCCATTCGCACGCTGTTTGCGGACAGCAATGTGGCAATCACCTCGACGAAATCCGCCACCGGGCATCTGCTGGGTGCCGCGGGCGGCGTGGAGGCGATCTTCTCGATCCTGGCACTGCGCGATCAAATCGCACCGCCCACGCTCAATCTGCTAAATCCCGATGAAGCCGCTGCCGGGCTGAATCTGGTGGCATTGAAACCTCTGCCGATGGTGATGCAGCATGTGCTGTCGAACGGCTTTGGCTTCGGCGGCGTGAATGCCAGCTTGCTGTTTAAGGGTTGGGATGAGGTTTCTCGTTAACGTGCTGGGAAGACTGACGGCAATAAAAAAGGCCGCTGTTATCAGCGGCCTGGAGGGCAGGGTGAATTAGCGCTTTTCCAGCGCTTCCCACAGACCCATCAGGTAAGTGGTGCCCAGCGCACGATCATACAAGCCGTAGCCCGGACGTCCGGTTTCGCCCCAGATAAAGCGGCCATGATCGGAACGAATGTAGCCATCGAAGCCGTTGTCGTGCATTGATTGCAGCACCTTGTACATATCCAGCGAGCCATACTCAGTAGGATGTGCGCACTCGTAGAAATCTTTGTCCTGAATAATCTTGATGTTACGTACGTGCGCAAATGGAATACGTTTGCGGCGTGAGAACTCGGCCAGAATACCGTACACATCATTCTGCGGATCTTCCGCAATCGATCCGGTACACAGCGTGATGCCGTTAGCCTCCGAATCCACCACGTTACAGATCCAGTCGAGGTCTTCGCGATTCTTCACAATGCGTGGCAGACCGAAGATCGAGTACGGTGGATCGTCAGGATGGATCGCCATCTTCACGCCCACTTCTTCACATACCGGGATCACCGCTTTCAGGAAGTAAGCGAGGTTTTCACGCAGCTTGTTGTCGTCAACGTCTTTGTATTGCGCAAACAGATCCTGCACTTTCGCCAGACGCTCTGGCTCCCAGCCTGGCAACGCGAAACCGTTTGAGTTGCCCAACACTTCCTGCACCACTTCGTCGAGGCTCTTATCGATGCCTTTCTTCTCGAACGCCATGGTGAGTGAGCCGTCTGGCAGCACGTAGTTCATGTCGGTCTTCATCCAGTCAAATACCGGCATGAAGTTGTAGCAGATCACTTTCACGCCGACTTCAGCGAGGTGACGAATGCTCTGCTTGTAGTTCTCAATATATTGATCGCGGCTCGGCAGGCCGATCTTGATGTCGTCATGAATGTTGACGCTCTCGATCACTTCCACCGTCAGACCGGCGGCATGTACCTGATCAACCAGTGCTTTAATCTTATCTTTCGGCCAGGTTTCCCCGACCGGCACGTCATACAGCGCGCCGACTACGCCACGCACACCCGGCACCTGGCGTATATATTCCAGCGAAACTTTATCTTCTTTGGGACCAAACCAACGCATTGTCAGTTGCATAATCTCATCCACCGTCATCGTGTTGCTGCGATAACTGTTAAACTACCATTCTAGTAAACATGATCACAGCATCGACTAACGAATATCTCTTGATCCGCGTCACAGAACACAATTTCTTCGGAAAAGCAGGCGGTGTGGCGGATTTACGCGGCCTAAATTTAGTTCGGGTGCTAACGCAACGAGAACGGAAAGAAGAGGTACGCCTTTTCCCAGGCGCGTTTTCTACTGCCTTGCAGGAATAAAGAAAGTTTTGTTAGCTGAAATAACCTCAATGCTTCGCCGTTCCCTCTGAGCTTGATGCAATTTTCCGCTACTGATCGGCTTTTCATTTGTTTTATTTATCAGAAACTTCCTGGCAGGCAGAATAACCCTTATTTCCTCTCCGTCAGCCATCATGTCCGAAGAAGCGCTGCGTCAGCAGATTCAGAACCTGAAAAAGCATAATGCGCGCTTAAAGCGCATAGCGCATGACGCGCGAAACAAGCTGAGTGCGGCGCTGGACGGAACCGGTTTATGTTTGTGGCAGCTGGATATTCCCAGCGGCAAGCTGGTGATTTTCAATCGACGCTGGGGTTCGATGCTGGGTTTCCAGCCGAAAGAGACCAAAGCGCAGTTTGAAGTCTGGCGCGAACGCCTGCACCCCGAGGACGCCGATGAAGTGCTCAGGGCGTTTTACGATCATATCGAAGGGCGTGCGCCTTATTATGAGGCGCTGCATCGCATGCTGGGTAAGAACGATAAAATTACCTGGGTGCTGGATCGTGGGCGTGTGACCGAGTGGGACGAAGAAGGCAATCCGCTTAAAGTCACCGGCACGCACATCGATATGACCAAAGAGAAGCAGTATGAAGCGCAGCTCTCTTCATTGGCGCATCACGATCCGCTAACCGGTCTGACCAACCGCCACGCGCTGCAAACGCATTTCTCTAAAATGAAAGAGCAGGGGCCGCTGTGCGTGGCATTTATCGATCTCGATAACTTTAAGCATGTTAACGACACGCTCGGCCATCGCAGTGGCGATGAAGTGTTGATTCAGCTCAGCCAGCGCATTCTTGACCAGGTGCCGCCAAACGTGGTGGTGGGCCGTTTAGGTGGTGATGAGTTTGTGCTGCTGATGCCGTTCCTGATCGATTTCCCCAAAGTGCGCATTATGATGCAGGCGGTGCTGGATGCCGCATTGACGCCGTTCGATGTCGATAACGGCCATGCGCAGATTGGTGCTTCGATTGGTGTGGCGACGGTGCAGCCGCACTTTAGTTTTGATGAGGCGCTGACGCTTGCCGATGAAGCGATGTACCAGATTAAGAAGAACGGCAAGCAAGGGTTTGGCCTGGCGGGGTAATCCTTTGCGGTTGCGTAAAAAGACCCGCGCCACCGCCAAAGTCTGTGTCCCCATTTGTAGCAAAGCCCTCTCACCAGGAGAGGGCCATAAACCGCCTTTAACTCAAAACGCGAAGCACGAACAGCCCAGCGCACCCCAGAAGGCATGGTTATCCGACACCGGCACCGAAGACTGGCGTGCCACATCGTGTGAGTGGCTGTGTACCCCACAAGGGCCGCTACACTGGTGCACTTTCGGCATCATCGCCGCACGACCACTGGCTTGCGGTGGCGCGCTACGGTAGTGGCCCGGCACGGTGACCACTGGAGACCACTCTGGCAACACTGGCACCGGTGGCGGTGACAGCGGCGTGAAGCCGCCTGCGGCATACACCACTTCGCCATCGACCAGCGTTAATACCGATTCAATTCCTTTAATCTCCTCTTCCGGCACGCTAAAGAAATCTTTCGACAGCAGCACCAGATCCGCTAACTGACCCACTTTGATTTCCCCTTTGGCGTTTTGCTCGCTGGAGAACCAGGCGCTGCCTTTGGTCCACAGCATCAGCGCGGTTTCGCGGTCAATACGCGCATTGTCATCGTACAACTGCATGCCGCCGACGGTGCGGCCAGAAACCAGCCAGTAGAGCGCGGTCCATGGGTTGTAGCTGGCGACGCGCGTGGCATCGGTGCCCAAACCAACCGGCACGCCCGCATCCAGCATGCGCGCCACCGGCGGCGTCTGTTTGGCGGCTTCTTTACCGTAGCGATCGACGAAGTACTCACCCTGGAACGCCATACGATGCTGCACGGCCAGCCCGCCACCCAGCGCTTTAACGCGCTCAATGTTGGCTTCGGTGATGGTCTCGGCGTGGTCAAAGAACCAGTGCAGGCCGTTAAACGGAATATCGCGGTTTACTTTTTCAAACACGTCCAGCATGCGGCTGATCGATTCGTTGTAGGTGGCATGCAGACGGAACGGCCAGCGATGCTCAACCAGATGGCGCACCACGCGCTCCAGCTCATCTTCCATGCCGGGGGCCAGGTCGGGGCGCGGTTCGAGGAAGTCTTCGAAATCGGCCGCCGAGAACACCAGCATCTCGCCCGCTCCATTATGACGCAGGAAATTGGTGCCCTGGCCCGGCTTCAGCATGTCGGTCCACTTCTCGAAATCTTCCAGTTCATGGCCGGGGCGCTGGGTAAACAGGTTGTAGGCAATGCGCACCGTCAGCTGCTTTTTGGCGTGCAGTTCCGAAATCACATCGTAATCATCAGGATAGTTCTGGAAGCCGCCACCCGCATCAATGGCGCTGGTCAGGCCGAGGCGGTTCAGCTCACGCATAAACTGACGTGTGGAGTTAACCTGCTGTTCCAGCGGCAGCTTCGGTCCTTTCGCCAGCGTGGCGTACAGCAGCATGGCGTTAGGGCGCGCAATCAGCATGCCGGTCGGGTTACCGTTGCTGTCACGCTGGATTTCACCGCCCGGTGGGTTCGGCGTGTCTTTGGTGTAACCGACCACGCGCAGCGCAGCGCGGTTCAGCAGGGCACGGTCATACAGGTGCAGGATGAACACTGGCGTATCCGGCGCGGCGGCGTTGATCTCATCCAGCGTCGGCATGCGGCGTTCAGCAAACTGGAATTCACTCCAGCCGCCGACGACGCGCACCCACTGCGGTGAAGGGGTGCGCAGCGCCTGTTCACGCAGCATACGCAGCGCATCGGCCAGTGACGGCACGCCTTCCCAGCGCAGTTCAAGGTTGTAGTTGAGGCCACCGCGAATCAGGTGCAGGTGTGAGTCGTTAAGGCCAGGAATACCGGTGTGGCCTTTGGCATCAATAATCTGCGTGTCGCTGCCAGCAAAGCGCATCACTTCCGCTTCGCTGCCTACCGCGAGAAACTTGCCGTCTTTGATCGCCACCGCAGTGGCGAGCGGGTTGGCGCGATCCACGGTATGGAATTTGCCGTTGGTAAAAATCAGTGAGGCCGTTGTCATCATCTCTTCTCCAGTTAGATTACGCGTTGCGGCCAATAAGCCACTGTTTTAAAACACGGGTAACGATCGGCATCCACAAGAACACCACCAGTGCCACCACGCTGGCATCATTCAGTAAGTGGCCCCACAGCGTGCCGTGCGCGGCGGGCAACACCTGATTCCAGAACCACGGCACCAGGTTGGTAGAGGGAAAAATCACCCCCAGCGTCAGTAAGTATTGTTTCCATTTCGCCGGTTTGACCTGGCCTTTTTGCGTCGGGGTAAACCAGAACGCGGCGCCGGGGCGCACTTCAATGTGTTCCGGCAGTGCCAGCATCGCTGGCATGTTCTGGATTAACGTTTTGCGCTGATCCGATTTCAGCCAGGCGTACAGCTCATCCAATCCGGTAAAACGAATCAGCACGGTGTAAGCATTGTCGCCGTGCACCGGGCGCAGCACGTTGACGCCAAGATGGCCAGGAAAGCTCGCAGCCTGCGGCATGATGGTGTCGAGCCACTGCTCATAATGGGCCTGCTGTTCTGGCAGGATGCTGTGGGTAATCACCAGCGTCACATGGTTGGCTTGTTGTGAGTAATTCATCGTAAGTTCCTGAGTTTCCGCTGGTGAAAGTGCTTGCGTCGTTGAGTAAAAAAATACGAAATGAGAGCGTTTATTGATAACGGATAGATTTTGGGTTGTTGTTCAACAATTTTTGGGGAGGCATGGGGTATGCGTTTAAACCTTGAGGCGCTGCTGATTTTGGACGCGTTGGATCGCCACGGCACCTTTGCCGCTGCGGCTGCGCGCTTGTTTAAAACCGCGTCGGCGTTGAGCTACACCGTGCAGAAGATGGAGAGCGATCTCAAGATCACGCTGTTGGATCGCTCTGGCCATCGCGCCACCTTCACCCCGACCGGGCGTTTGATGCTGGAAAAAGGACGCACCCTGCTGCGCGCGGTGAATGAGTTAGAGCAACAGGCGCGCTACGTCGAAAGCGGCTGGGAAAGCCAGTTGGTGATCAGCGTCGATGCCTCACTGCCGTTTCGCATTCTCACGCCGCTGATTGATCAGTTTTATCAGGAGCACCCGCATACTCAGCTGCAATTCCGTCAGGACGTGCTGGCTGGCTGCTGGGAAGCGCTCAACTATGGCGAAGCGGACATTGTCTTTGGCGCGGTGCAGGAACCCGCCACGCGCAAAGAGATTGTCTGCCAGCCGCTCGGCTGGCTGGATTATGTGTTTGCTGTCGCACCGGAGCATCCTCTCGCTTCCGCACCTGAACCACTGCTGCGCGAGCAGATTCGTCAGTACCGCGCGGTGACAGTGCACGACTCGTCTCGTCACGGTGCAGGTATTGATTTACGCGTGCTGGATGAGCAGAAGACGCTGAGCGTGCATGACTTCCCGGCGAAACTGCAGGCGCAGCTGGATGGTTTGGGCTGTGGTTATCTGCCGCTGTATCTGGCAAGACCGCATCTGGAGAGTGGCGCGCTGGTGGCGCGTCAGCTGGATAGCGAATGCCGCCGCGATATGGCGTATCTGGCGTGGAATGAAACCGCGACCGGCAATGCGGCAACCTGGTGGCGTGAGCACCTGCTCACGCTGCCAGGATTGCAGGAGATTTATTCTCCCGCGTAAAGGCTGTTATATCGCAATGTGATGGCTGACCTGCGGGGCTTCTTCACCCTGATGATATTGCAGAACGGCCTGCTGAAGTTCGGCATCGGCGTGCGACACACGCTGGTGCTGACGCATATGCTCCTGCCAGGACTCCACCATAAACCACTCCAGCAATGCTGTCGGATCGTCGGTTTGCTCCATGAGTCCCCATGAATAGGCGCCATCACGGCGGCGAGACTGTGCCAATTTGTGAATCGCCTTTTTGAACGCGGCGCGATCTTCCTGCGGCACGCGGTAGCGAATCTGAATCAACACCGGACCATGACGCACATCGACATCATCGTGCACCACCGGCATGGCCCAATGCTCAGCGGGTTGCAGATCGGCTTCACCCGCAGGCAGTGCCAGACGTTTCAGCAGTACGCCAGTGATCACCAGACCGGCCCCGGCAATCAGCAAAGTGGCGGCCAGCCCCAGTTGCTGCGCGATTAGACCCCAGGCCAGACTGCCACCGGCCAATGTGCCGTTAAACACCATCAGATACACCGCCAGACCGCGACCGCGCACCCAATCCGGCAGCACCGCCTGCGCCACGCCGTTCAAGGTGGTCAGTGCAATAATCCAGCCGATGCCGAGCACCAGCATCAACAGCAGCGCCAGCCACTGCGGCGGGCTCATCGCCAGGGCCAGCATCACCAGCGCACTGAGCACCGCTGAGAGCAACATCAAACCATCGTTACTCAGCTTGCTACGCAGACGCGGTAACAGCAGCGCACCGGCAATCGCGCCGCCGCCCACTGCGCCCAGCAGCAAACCATAAAAACCGGCGGTACCGTGCAGCATGGTGCGCGCTACCAGCGGCAGCAGCGCCCAGATGGCACTGGCAAAGGCGAAATACATCGCGGCACGGAACAGCACGCGGTGCAGTTCACGGCTAGCTTTGACATAGCGCAGGCCCGCGCGGAAGGCCCCAAAGAAGTGCTCATTCAGTTCGGTTTTGGCTTTCGCCGGACGTTTCCAGTACAGCAGGGCAGCAATAACGAAAAAATAACTCGCCACATCGGCACCGTAGGCCGCCATGGCGCCTAAACTTGCCAGCAGTAAACCGCCAGTGGCAGGCCCGATGGCGCGGGCAATATTGATGCCCAGCGAGTTAAGCGCTACGGCGTTTTTTAGCTCATGACGCGGCACCAGTTCAGGGACAATCGCCTGCCAGGCCGGGCCAAACAGCGCAGCACCAATGCCACCGACAAAGGTCAGGCCGATTAGCCATTCCACGGTGAGCCAGTGATTGTGCGACAGCACCAGCAGAGTGCCGCTGACGCTGGCCATCAGAATCTGCACCACGATCAGCAGACGGCGGCGATCGACGATATCAGAGAGCACGCCCGCGGGCAGTGCCAACAGGAACACCGGCAGGGTGGCGGCGGTTTGCATCAACGCCACGGCGGTCGGATTATCGGATAAGCCGGTGACTAACCAGGCGCTGGCGACGTCGCGAATAAAGCTGCCGGTATTACCGAGTACCGAGGCGGTCCAGATCAGGGCGAACAGCCCGTAGGCGAAGGGAGAAAAAGCACCGCCGCGTGGCGTCGTTGGGTTTTGCTGGCTCATCATCGTGTTCCTGTAAATGTGCGATGTATGCACCTTACGAATCCCGCCAGACGCTTGATAGCGGAAAAAATCGGCCAACTTGTTCAGGCTTTTTTGACAGCTTTGCAGGGCAAAAATCTTTGAACAAGTTGTCAAAATCTCTGCTTTAGGTTTTTACAGCAACCGAATGTAGTTTGATTGGCAGACACAACATCACTCACTAAACGGAGCAAAAAACATGAGCACATTCAAAGCAAAAGACGGCGTTAACCTGTATTACAAAGATTGGGGCAAAGGACAGCCCGTGCTGTTCAGCCACGGCTGGCCGCTGGATGCGGATATGTGGGATAGCCAACTGAATTTCCTCGCCGAACGCGGCTATCGTGCGATTGCGTTTGACCGTCGCGGTTTTGGTCGCTCTGAGCAGCCGTGGGAAGGCTACGATTACGATACTTTCGCCGATGATATTCATGCGCTGATTGAGCATCTGCAACTGGATGACATCACGCTGGTGGGCTTCTCAATGGGCGGTGGTGATGTCTCACGTTATATCGGTCGCTACGGTACGGCGAAAGTGAAAGGGCTGGTACTACTGGGCGCGGTGACGCCAATCTTCGGCAAAACCGATGACCATCCGGAAGGTGTTGAAAAAGCAGTATTTGATGGTATCAAAGACGGCTTGCGTAAAGATCGTGCGCAGTTTATCAAAGACTTCGCCACGCCGTTTTATGGGGCCAACGCGGGCCAGACTATTTCAGATGGCGTAATGACGCAGACGCTGAATATCGCGCTGCTGGCCTCACTGAAAGGAACGATCGATTGTGTCACGGCTTTTGCCGAGACCGATTTCCGCGCCGATATCGCCAAAGTGGATGTGCCGACGCTGGTGATCCACGGCAGCAACGACCAGATTGTACCCTTTGAAGCCACCGGTAAGCTGGTACACGAGATGATCGAGGGCTCGGAGCTGAAAGTGTATGAAAACGGCCCGCACGGTTTTGCGGTGACGCATCAGGATCAGTTGAACGACGACTTACTGGCGTTCTTGCAGGGAAATAAATAAGCGCAGGTTGCGTAGCGGCGCAATTTATCGCGCGAATCCAGGGCTGCATCGCCGCTTACAGATGCGCAATAAGCCGCTGCGATAATGACCACCAAAAAGAAAGGGCGCTGATGCGCCCTTTCTGTTTTAATCCGCCAGCAGATGCCCGTACATCGACATTAGCCTGCGGGTCACACCGTTGGTCCAGCCAAATCCATCCTGCAGTGGATATTCACCGCCGCCACCCGGACGGGCACGATCGCCGCTGATGTCATACTTCTCCACCAGTTTGTGATGCAGCGAATAGAAGTTCTTCACCGTGGTCAGCCAGTTAACGGCAATCTCTGTCGCCAGCGTCTCTTCGCCGTAATGATTCAGACCCACTACCGCCATCCATTGTAATGGTGCCCAGCCGTTGGGTTTATCCCACTGTTCACCGCTCTCTACCATCGATGTCACCAGACCGCCCTGCGTCAGCAGCAACTGGCGCAGCGCCACCGCCTGCAGATGCGCTTGCTCCGGCGTGGCCAGGCCGAGGAACAGCGGCACCACAGCCGCTGCCGTGAAGGCACCAAAGCGTTCGTCGCGCCAGTTGTAATCACGGTACACGCCTGCGGTGTCATCCCACAGGTAACGATGAATCGCCTGCTTACGCGTGTCGGCTTTCTTCTGCCACGCCAGCGCCGTCAGCTCTTCGCCTTTAGCATGCGACAACGTGGAGATCATCAGCTCCAGCTTGTAGAGAAACGCATTCAGGTCCACAGGGATAAACTGCGTAGTGCGAATGCTGGCCAGACGTTGCGGATCGCGCAACCAGCGTGAGGAGTAATCCCATCCGGATGCGGCACCGGCACGCAAATCACGATACACCTCATTAGCCGGTCGGCTCGATTTGCTGGCAGTTTCCACGTCTTCCATCCACGACTCATCACGCGGGGTGTCGCGGTCATCCCAGTAGCGGTTGAGCAGCGAGCCATCCGGCATGCGCACCACGTGGCGATAAGCCTGATGTGGCATCAGCTCGCCCGCGCCATCCATCCAGAACTGATACTCTTTCATCAGCTGGTCGAGATAACGCTTGGCACCGCGAATCCCATCCTCTTCAAACAGCTCAACCATCAGGGCAAACACCGGTGGCTGTGAGCGGCTGAGATAATAAGTCCGGTTGCCGTTTGGCACGTGGCCGTAGTTATCGATTAGCCATGCGAAGTTATCTGCCATGTCGCGCAGCAAATCGTCACGCCCGGCATCGGCAAGGCCGAGCATGCTGAAATAGGAGTCCCAGTAATAGGTCTCACCAAAGCGTCCGCCGGGCACCACATAGGGTTTTGGCAGCGGCAGCAGCGATGAGTGCGGTAAATGCTGTTGCGGCATTTTGGTTAACACCGGCCACAACTCGTCAATATGTTCCGTCAGCGATTTATCAGGATTGGAAACATAAAAGCTTTCATTCACCTGAGGTAAATAAAATTGGTCGTGCACGAATTTTTCGAGATCGAATTCGGCCGAGCGACGAGTTCGACGATAGCGGATTAATATATCCAGCGGATCATATTTTGGCGCGCAGTCCGGGAAGGTTTTTCCATCCGGAAATATGCGCGACATCTGCACGTGCTCGAACAGTTCAAGGTAGCGATCGGCAGGGGTGAGCGCATCTGGCGCGGGCAGACCCTGGATCAGCTCCGGTTCCGGCTCGGAATCCTCCATGCCTTCGCGGATAAATTCGTGAGGATCGTATTGATACCCCAGATCAGCATGGGCTTCGTGTTCCCCGAAAGCTTGATGTTGCTGGTTAGTATTAATAGCGGCCTCCTGAAATTGCCTGGTTGCTCAAAGGACAAATTATAGAGCTTTGAATAGCCGAGACAACAATGCGAAATATCTATGAACGTAATAAATCTTGTCGATTGATCCGGCTTTTTAGTGAATTTTCAGCGATTACAACAAGCTATATTTCAGGAAATGAAAGCAGTGTTTTAAATGCTGGTTCAAATCAGTGCACAGAATTATCTGTAAATAAGAAAATCGCCATTATTTGACTTAAATACCGCGTTTGGCTTTGATCATTTGATGGCATACGAGACGGGAATCAGGCCAGCTCGGGCTGGCCTGAACAGGCATTATTTTGCCAGTGTGGCTTTAATCACCTCGGCATAAGGCGTGGTCGGGCGACCAATCAGTTTGCTCAGCGCTCGGCTGTCATCAAACAGCCCGCCTTGTGCGGCACCGGCATCGGAGTCCGCCAGCAGTTCTGCCAACGCATCCGGCAAACCGGCGCCTTTCAATGCTGCCTCAAACTCAGCAGGCGGCAGGTTGATGTAATCCACTTGCTCGCCAGACTGTTTAGCAATCTCGGCGCTGAACTCGGCCAGCGTATAGCTCTCATCGCCAGCGAGCTCATACACTTTACCTGCCTGATCGTCACGGCTAATCACTTCGGCGGCGGCGGCGGCATAGTCAACGCGAGCGGCCGATGAGATACGGCCTTCACCCACCGCGCCAGTAAAGGCGTGATGCGCCAGCGCCGGGGCAATGCTGGCGGCATAGTTTTCGGTGTACCAGCCGTTTCGCAGCAGGGCATAGGGCACGCCTGAGGCCTTTAACATCGCTTCGGTAGCACGGTGCTCAACGCCCAGACCCAGCGTGGTGGTGTCCGCATGCAGCAGGCTGGTGTAAGCGATAAACTTCACGCCCGCCGCTTTTGCCGTATCAATCACCGCCTGGTGTTGCGCTTCACGCTGCCCCACTTCGCTGGAAGAGATCAGCAGGAGCTTATCGACGCCGCTGAACGCGCTTTTCAGCGTGTCTGGCTTGCTGTAATCCGCCGCGCGCAACGTCACGCCCAGCGCTTTCAAATCGCCTGCTTTCTCAGGTGAACGCACTGCCGCAATCACTTCACTGGCAGGCACTTTTTTCAGTAACTCGTTAATCACCAAACGGCCCAGTTGGCCTGTGGCACCGGTAATCGCAATCATGATGTTCTCCTTCAGTTTGAGCTGGAATGAAATCAGCCTAAGGGATAAACTAACTTTTAGTAAGTACTTACAGATTTGTTAGTTTGGAAGAGGCAGCATAAATGTCTGAAAAATTGAGTAATAAATTTATCCGCGGCGAGCTGCTTAACGTCAATTGCCCTTCACGTGACGTGCTCAAGCGCATTACCAGCCGCTGGAGCGTATTGGTATTATTAGCGCTGCGCGAAGAAACGCTGCGTTTTAGTGAATTGCGCCGCAAGATTGGTGGCGTCAGTGAACGCATGCTGGCGCAAACGCTGCGCTATATGGAAGAAGATGGGTTTATCGAGCGCATCGCCTATGAAGTGGTGCCACCGCATGTGGAGTATCGACTGACGCCGCTCGGACGTGAAGTTGAAGGGCATGTGATTGGCCTGGCCGACTGGCTGGAAAGCAATGTGCATCGCATTGTGAAGGATAACGCGTAGGCGTAGCGGCCTCATGCATCGCGCATCTCCTTGATGTGTCAGCACCTGGGAACACCCGATAAATCAGTCCGCTACGCAAGTTCGGCACTGTCAGACGTGCAAATATTTCTCAAACCACCCCAATGTCCGGCTCCACGCTAACTCTGCTGCCGCTTTGTCATAACGTGGGGTCGAGTCGTTGTGGAAGCCATGATTTACGCCGGGATAGATATAGGCTTCATAGCTTTTATGGTTAGCTTTCAGCGCCTCTTCGTAGGCTGGCCAGCCTTCGTTGATGCCTTTGTCTAACGCGGCATAGTGCAGCAGCAGCGGGGCGTTGATGCGCGGCACGTCTTCCGCTTTGGGCTGGCGACCATAAAATGGCACCGCACAAGCCAGTTCCGGGAAGGCCACTGCAGCAGCATTCGCCACGCCGCCGCCGTAACAGAAGCCAGTGATCCCCACCTTGCCAGTGCCTTCCTCGTGGTGCATCAGGAAATCGACGGCAGCAAAAAAGTCGTTCATCAACTTAGTGGGATCGACTTTGGCCTGCATTGCACGACCCTCTTCATCATTGCCCGGATAACCGCCCATTGAGCTCAGGCCATCCGGTGCCAGCGCGATATATCCGGCTTTGGCTACGCGACGTGCGACATCTTCAATGTATGGATTCAGTCCGCGATTCTCATGCACCACCACCACCGCGCCCACTTTGCCGGTTGCCTTGGCTGGACGCACCAGATAGCCGCGCACCTCGCCATGGCCTTGCGGAGAGGGATAGTGGATGTATTCGGGTTTGATCTCGGGGTCGGTGAATTCAACTTGCTGCGCCAGTGCATAGTTGGGGCTCATGGCGGTAAGCAGGGTGGCACCGGTCATGCCAGCGATGGTGAATTTGGCGGCCAGGGTGATGAACTCACGTTTACTGATCCTGCCGTGCGCGTAATAGTCATATAACTCAAGCAGTTCCTGGGGAAAATCCTGTGCGGTAAGACGGGTCATAACCTCTCCTTCGCTGATTAACCGATGGCTTTGCTGCTCTAAAAAAGCACAGCGGGTTAATGCTTGCAAACGCTATGCCGCAAAGCGTTAAGAGAGAGAGGAGCGCAATGTGTCTGGCCCAGGCCCGTAAAAAATATATCCTTTGGTTTTAAAAGAGGGCTATTTTAATTAACAATCGAGATAACATCATATTGTCTGGAATTATTGACACGCTATCTGGTTAAGGATTGAATTAACCTTCCTGTTATCCGCACTAAAAAATAATCAAATGAGAGAGTTAACGTTTAACGTTGAGATCTTAGCGTGAAGATTAATAACAATATCGCTACAATAATCGAGGGTTGTTAACCTTAGAATTGTGATATCAATCAATTAGTCTTTGATGAAGACAATGATCGTTATCAACAAACACTGTTATAGTTTTAAAGACTTCCTCTGTTTATTTTCGTTCTGACTGCTTCCTTTTACATTAGTGCGACCTTTCATCCGATAAGACGAAATAACTCCCCGCACGCTGTTGTTCATTATAAGTAAAAATTTTAGTGCACTTTGTGGCAATGAGGTAAGCAATGTTTGGATTAGATGCCTTTCACCTGGCAAGGATACAGTTCGCCTTTACTGTCTCCTTCCATATTATTTTTCCAGCCATCACCATCGGCCTCGCCAGTTTCCTGGCGGTGCTCGAAGGGATGTGGCTGAAAACCCGCAACGAGACCTATCGCGATCTCTATCATTTTTGGTCCAAAGCCTTTGCCGTTAACTTCGGTATGGGTGTGGTCTCCGGGCTGGTAATGGCCTATCTGTTCGGCACTAACTGGAGTGGTTTCTCGCAGTTTGCCGGCAGTATCACCGGGCCACTGCTCACCTATGAAGTGTTAACCGCCTTCTTCCTGGAAGCGGGTTTCCTCGGTGTGATGCTGTTTGGCTGGAATCGCGTCGGTCCTGGTCTGCACTTCTTCGCCACCTGCATGGTGGCGTTAGGCACCATCTTCTCGACCTTCTGGATTCTGGCCAGTAACAGCTGGATGCACACCCCACAGGGTTACATCATCGAAAACGGCGTTGTGGTGCCGGAGGACTGGCTCAAGATCATTTTTAACCCGTCATTCCCGTTCAGATTGCTACATATGTCCACCGCGGCTTTCCTCGCCAGTGCCTTCTTTGTCGGCGCTTCAGCGGCCTGGCATCTGCTGCGAGGCAATGACAACCCTGCCGTGCGCAAGATGTTTTCGATGGCGCTGTGGATGGCACTGATCGTCTCACCGATTCAGGCGTTTCTCGGCGATGCACATGGCCTGAACACGCTGGAGTATCAGCCAGCCAAAATCGCGGCGATAGAAGGGCACTGGGAAAACAAGCCGGGTGAAGCCACGCCACTGATTCTGTTCGGTGTGCCGGATATGGAGCAGGAGCGCACCAAATATGCGCTGGAGATTCCCTATCTCGGTAGCCTGATTCTGACGCACAGCCTTCAGAAGCAGATCCCGGCACTGAAAACTTTCCCGAAAGAGGATCGCCCAAACTCCACCGTGATTTTCTGGTCGTTCCGCGTGATGGTAGCGCTCGGTTTGTTGATGATCGGTATGGGTGTGATCAGCCTGTGGCTGCGGGTGAAGAAGCGCCTGTATCAGTCACGGCCGTTTTTGTGGTTCTGCTTGCTGATGGGGCCATCGGGACTGATCGCCATTCTGGCGGGATGGATCACCACCGAAATGGGTCGCCAGCCGTGGGTAGTGTATGGCGTGCAGCGCACCATTGATGCGGTCTCCGCCCATGGCAATCTGCACATGAGCATCAGCCTGATGGCGTTCATCGTGGTCTACTGCTCGGTGTTAGGTGTCGGCTATCACTACATGATGCGCCTGATTAAACAAGGTCCAGTGACCGGTGAAGGTAGAGAAGTGGCGCACGGTGGCCCGGGCGAGCAACACACTCCGGCTCGTCCGCTGTCAGCGGCCAATACCCATAAACGTGGGGAGCAATAATTATGATCGACTTTTCTATCATCTGGTTCGCCATCATCGTGTTTGGCACCCTGATGTATATCGTGATGGATGGCTTCGATTTGGGGATTGGGCTGTTGCTGCCATTCAACAAAGATCCGATCGAGCGCGACATGATGGTCAACACCGTGGCGCCAGTGTGGGATGGTAACGAAACCTGGCTGGTACTGGGGGGCGCAGCGCTGTATGGCGCTTTCCCGCTGGCCTATTCGGTGCTGCTGGATGCGCTATCGATCCCATTAACCGCGATGCTCATCGGTTTGATTTTTCGCGGCGTGGCGTTTGAGTTCCGCTTTAAAGCCACTGAAGAGCATCGTCCGTTTTGGGATAAATCGTTCATCGCCGGATCGCTGCTGGCGACCTTTAGTCAGGGCGTGGCCGTGGGCGCCATTCTTAATGGCTTCCCGGTATCAGGCCGTGAATATGTCGGTTCAGCAATGAGTTGGCTGGCGCCGTTCCCGCTGTTCTGCGGTATTGGCTTAGTGATTGCTTATGCACTGCTGGGCTGCACCTGGCTGATTATGAAAACTGAGCACGACCTGCACCGCAAAATGTCAGCGCTGGCCACACCGCTCACCCTGACGCTGCTGTTGGTGGTTGGCATTATCAGTGTCTGGACGCCGCTCACCCACGCGGATATCGCGCAACGCTGGTTCTCACGTCCCAACCTGTTCTGGTTCCTGCCGGTTCCGCTACTGGTGGTGCTGTGCTCGTGGGGGATTGTGCGCGCCATCAAGCGTGAGGCGCATTACTCACCGTTTCTTTTGACGCTGGCGCTGATTTTCCTCGGTTTCTCCGGTCTGGGTATCAGTATCTGGCCAAACATTGTACCGCCGTCGATCACTATCTGGCAGGCCGCATCTCCGGCCAGTAGCCAGGCGTTTATGTTGGTGGGCGCTTTACTGATTATTCCGGTGATTCTGGGTTACACCTTCTGGAGTTACTACGTGTTCCGCGGAAAAATCAAAGCCGATGAGGGGTACCATTGATATGCCAATCCAGGTCAGCAAGATGAAAGACAGGGTAACGCCGTCGCCATGGTGGAAGCGGGTGATGTGGCTGGTCATTATTTATGGCGCAAGCGTGCTGGCACTGGGTGTGGTGGCATCACTGTTTCGTTTGATGATGAACGCGGCAGGCATGCATACGCACTGAGTCTTCACAGAGACCGGTTTCGCAACAGTGTGCGCCCCGTTACAAAAATTGCGTGAAGGTCGCTGGTAATAGCGACCTTATTCACATTATCGCAGTGCAAAAATTGACCCTAAAACGTTAGTAACCTAAGCAATTAATGCTGTTCCCGCCTCGCTGCCTTTACTCTTCCTTACGTAAGTAATACGTTTTTGTTATATTTATGTGACTAATCGCGCAAATTCATTACCTTCACACTTATCACTCGATTGAAAAAATCATGCTCAGCCTGAATCTTAAAAAACAGTACATCAACGATCTGGTGGACTGGATAGAGGCGAATCTGACCGATGAGCTCAATATCGATCTGATTACCCTGAAATCTGGTTACTCCAAGTGGCACATGCAGCGCATGTTCAAAGAGATGACCGGCCAAACGCTGGCCTCGTATACGCGCAAGCGTCGCCTGACCATGTCAGCGATGGCGCTGCGTTTGACCAGCATGCCGCTCATCGATATTGCCGTGCGCTTTGGCTTCGATAACCAGCAGAATTTCACGAGGGTATTCAAAAGCCACTTCTCCATGACGCCCGGCGCCTATCGTCGTATCCCGGACATGCTGATGAAGGATTTCCACAGTCGTATTTCCACGCAGCGTTCGTGGGTCAACGCGCGTCTGGCCGAGAAGCCGGAGTTGCAGCTGTGTGGCGAAGTGATTGAGTGGGAGTGCCGCTTTGGCGAGTACATCGATCATCATAATCAGGTGGTCGCGCAGTATACCCGCGATTTTGTCCGTTTTGCCGGTAAGCATGTCAGTCGTGGCTGGCTGGGATTCCAGTTCAGTCCGGGAGTGAATTCAGCCGATCAGCAGCACATTAGCTTGTTCCAGGCACTGGAAAGTCAGTATGCCGATGTGCTGCCGCGCAACGTGCAGAACTGGACCGGCGAGAGTGGTTTATATGCGGAAATTGACTGGCACGGTACGCCGGAAGAGATCAACGCGTTTACCGCCGAGATTTACTACAACCACTTGCCTGCACTGGGTGTGGCGCGCCGGGCCGGTAAAGACCTGCTCAAGCTGGATCTGAAATACAGCACGCCCGATTTGCTGCAGGGCACTTTCTACATTCCGGTCTCCACCTGCTAATGCATAAATCGTGCGGTTATCTGTGACTAACCGCACGATTTTATAAAATATTCGCCGTAACTGGCGTAAAATCCTTCATTGAAACCTGATTGGCCGCGTAAAACACCAGCCGCCACACATCAGGCTGGATAATCACCTGCATTCCTGGTCCGCTCTGGACCGCTAAAGTGAAAAAGAAAAAATTATGCGCCTTTTACCGTTGTTGCTCATGACAGCGCTTGTGGCGTTTTCCTCGCTGGCAAGTGCACAGATGGCTGAGCCTTTCTCTCCGCCGGGCGGCCTGCATCCTCATCAGACTCACTGCCAGCAGCATGAAATTGTGGGTGATAACCCGCTGCCGCAGCACAGCCAGGATGACAATAGCTTCGTCAACTGCAGTAACCATCAGGCCTGATTTCACCTCCGTTTTACCGCGCTTTACTCCGTTAATATCGATGACACGCCGCACGTTTGTTGCGGCGCGATCGTTGCTTGCTGTTGTTCGCTAGTCGAACTCAATTCCCTTTGCGGGAGAACTCGCTGCGGTGCTCTCCTGAAACCCCTTCAGCGTTAATACCTGCCAAGCCACACCGAAAATTCTGCAACTTTTCCCAATAGCATTTTTCGGCATTGCATCGAAGATATATCATAGCTATTCTGCCTGACGTCAGATGAGAATGATTTTCGATAACGTTTGACGTGAACGACTCTCAAGTTACGGTATCGTCAGTTGAAGGGTCGGCAATCCTGCCACCCCGGATGGGTAACAGCAGGTTCGCATTTAGTAACGCCTTTGTCTGGAGAGATCTCTTGCAAAAAAACACTAACGATCGCGCACCGAAGCGCGTACGCAACGAATTACGTTTCCGTCATATCACCGTGGCGAGCAAAACCTTAATCGCCGGTGAATTCTGGCGCATCGAGTTTACCGGCAGCGATCTGGCGGGCTTCAATTCGCCATCGTTCGACGATCACATCAAAGTGTTCTTCCCGGACAACGCTGGCAGTGCTTTGGCCTTGCCGCAAATGACCGAAGAAGGGATCGTCTGGCCTGGTGGCGTACGTCCGGCTGCGCGTGACTACACGCCGCTGGCGTTTAACGGTACGGATTCCCTGACGCTCGATTTCTATATTCACGATGGCGGCGTGGCCAGCAGCTGGGCGAATGAGGCAAAGCCAGGCGATCAAATCGCCATGGGCGGCCCGCGTGGCTCCTGTGTGGTGCCCGTGGATTATGCCTGCCAGATTTACGTGTGCGATGAGACCGGTCTGCCAGCCTTTAAGCGTCGCTACGCTGAGATGCAGGCGCAGCAGATCCATCTGCTGGCCTACGCCGATGAAACCACCGGACGCGATTATCTCGGCGATCTGCCAAATGTGCAGGTGACCTGGCTCGGCAGTGGCAGCATGCAGGTAGATAACCTCGGCCCTCTGATTGCGCAGCTGGATCAGATCTCACTGCCCACAGAAGAGTATTTCATCTGGCTGACAGGTGAAGGTGAAGCGGTAAAACTGCTGAGCGACTATTTCACGCAACGCCGTGGTGCGCACACTGATTTCGTACGTGCAGTGGCCTACTGGCATCAGAAATAACTGACTTCGCCGCGCCCGCTGCCGGCTGTGTTGAATTTTGCCAGGCGGCAGACTACTATCAACCTCCCTTAATTGACCTCGGGGAAGGCAATGAAACAGCAGCGTGATTTTCCGTGGCAGTCCGATAATGCACAACGTGCAATCTGTGCAGGTGCGCGTAAAAAGCGCCGGGAAAGGATGCTGGA